>RFIF01000507.1 GCA_003695655.1 Cyanobacteria bacterium J069 | reverse complement strand
TGGGGTGATGGGGTGATAGAGCGAGAGACATTAGATAAACAAAACTTAGTCTCTCCCTCTCTCCCTCTCTCCCTCACACCAAAATCCAATCACTGCCCAACGGGCAAAACACTCGTCTCTTTCACAGTGGAAAGCACGATCGTCGTGCGGGTGCGCAGGATGCCGGGGAGACTCTTGAGTTCGTCACTGATAAGGCGTTCCAGATCTTGGGTGTGCTGACAGCGGACTTTTAGCCAGTAGTCATCATCTCCAGCGATGTGGTGGCATTCCTGCACTTCGGCGAGCTGGCGGACTTTTTCCAGGAATGGAGCCCGGTGTTCGGGACGTTCCAGCGTGACGGCAATAAAGGCGGTGAGGTGGCAGCCTGCCGCTTCGGGAGCGACCCGCGCCCCATAGCCCAAAATCACGCCGCGCTCCTCTAACCGCCGGACGCGATCGCCCGCCGCTGGGGCCGACAGTTGCAACACAGTGGCTAGCTCGGCCCAGGTCATGCGGCCGTTTTGCATCAACTGCTGGACAACTTTTGAATCAACGTCATCTAGGCTCATGTGCTTACTATATCAATGCAAAATTATCTAAAAGCTTATTTTAGAAAGGTTTTATGGCTCTCAACATTCTTTTCCAATGAATTCATTTATGCCCTGCTTCTTTTTATCTATTTCCCGACCGTCCAGGGCTGAAGCTCATCTGGGGAACTTGCAGGGGGGAAGCGGTAGTCTGGAAGACCTGGAGACGCAAATCTCCAAGCCTGGAAGGTTGGGGGGCTAGCCTTCCAGGCAAACTATGTTAACCGTCTGGATTTTGGACAGTCTGTTTGATTCCAGCGAGCTTGGCAGCAGCGAGCGGGCGGGCTTATCGCGACTTATCGCTAAAATAAGAAAGCAAGCTCTTTCACACGCTTCCCGAAAGAATTGCGCTGCGAACTGCCCTATCCTGCCTGCCAACATGCCTGCCGCCAAAACGCCGCTGATCGGACTCCAGTCTTTCCACTTTCGTCATCCGCTCGATTTGCAAGCAACCCAGGCATTGCAACAGCTTCCTGGACTAGACTTGGCGATTCGCGGGCTGCTGGGGCCGGTAGCGGAGCAGTTTTTTCAGCTCGAAAACCTGGCGTCGGGCATTTTGGTGAGCGATCGCCAGTTGCCCCAGCTTCACGGGCTGCTGCTAGAAGCGTGCAAAATTTTGGATTTGGAGCCGCCCCAGCTCTATGTGCGCCAAAACTCCGTGCCCAATGCCTACACGTTTGCCATGCGTGGCAAGCAGCCGTTTGTGGTGATTCACACCTCGCTGATTGATTTGCTAACGCCAGCAGAAATCCAGGCGGTGATTGCCCATGAGCTGGGGCATCTCAAGTGCGAACACAGCGTTTATCTGACGCTGGCGAATATCGCCGTGTTGGCGGCGGGACAGCTTGGTTTGCCGCTGGGGCCGCTGGTGGCGCAAGGACTGCAAGAACGGCTGCTGGAGTGGGTGCGCTGTGCCGAGTTTACGTGCGATCGCGCGGCCTTGCTCGTATCCCAGGATGCCCGCGTGGTGGCATCGCTGCTGATGAAGCTGACGGGCGGCTCTCCGGCGTTAGCAAGCCAGCTCAATCTTGACGCATTTCTAGAGCAGGCCCGCACCTACGACGACCTCAGCCTCAGCGACATGGGCAAAATGCTGCGGCAAACCCAGACCGCTCAGCGCACTCATCCCGTCCCGGTGTTGCGGGCACGCGAGGTCGATCGCTGGGCCAGCAGCCAGGAGTATGAAAAACTTTTGCATCAGCGCCCAATCCCGTATAATGAGAAAGCTAAATCCGAGGGCGGGTGGCGAAACTGGTAGACGCACCACACTCAAAATGTGGCACCTTCGGGTATGCGAGTTCGATTCTCGCCCCGCCCATTTCTTAGCTGCTTCTGCATTTCTTAGCTGCTTCTGCAAGGTTTAGTTGTCATTGTTGCCGTTGTTTAGGAGTCCATCCAGTCCTTCAACGATCCCTAGCAGGGAGCCAAGCGGATTGAGCACTCGACCTGCAAGCTGCAAGAAACTAGTATCTTGACGCTTGGGTACGATGACCACGTCGCCATCCTGAATTTCATTGGCGTCGCTGAGGTTACGCAAGTCGATAATCCGGCGCTCGACGGCTCCTTGCTCGTTCATGCGGATGAAAGCGACGCGGCTCAGGCGGGCATCTTCGGTGGGGCCACCGGCGATCGCCACCGCACTCGACAAAGAGCTGCCCGGCGGCACCTGCACTTCACCCGGCTTGGTCACTTCACCCACGACGCGCACCCGCACAGTCGCAGGCGAGAAGCTGGAGCGAGCCAGCAGTTGTCGATCTAGGACTTCACCAGCGCCCAGAGGCGGAATGTAAATGCTGTCGCCATCTTGAATGAGCAGATCGGCAGAAGCATTGTCGCTGCTGATCGCTTCCCACAGGTTGATTGTGTAGGACTGGCTGGTGCCTGTGGGGCCATTGCGGCGGAGGTAAACCTGGCGGATGTCAGCATTGCGCGTAATTCCACCAGCCGAAATCAAAGCGGCGCTGAGGGTGGGAGTGCCCTGCAAGTCAGTCCCCCGGACTGGCCCCGGACGCATTACTTCACCCGCGACGTTGACCACGATGGGGCGAGGCGTCAGGACGGTGACCGTGGCTGCGGGATTCACCAGAATTGCTCGCAGCCGCTCGGTTAAATCTTGCTTAAACTGATCCGTGGTTTTACCACTTGCCTGCACTTGCCCAATCAGGGGCAGCGTGATGGTGCCATCTGGCAGAACGGTGGTCGTCAGCGTATATTCATCATAGCCGAATACGGCGATGCTTAGCTCGTCCCCAGCACCCAGAATGTAAGCGGGCTGCAACATAGGAGAAGCAGCACTGACAGTGGTGATATTTGATACGTTCTGAGCCACTGTGACGGTGGGCATTGCCATCAGAACCGCGATTGAAGTGGCAGCCGAATAGCTGATTTGCTTAACAGTTTTCCAGGTCAGCATGGGTTGGTAGAGTGAGAAGGACAAAAAGCCTTGCGATCGCCCCCAGCTCAAAAGCCAGTAGGTTAGGGCTGCTTCGGGAAAAATGCCGAGGACAGACGATGTCAATCACCAGTCGAACATGAGTCGAACCTTGACACCTTCAGCATTACCTCTAGTATCGCGACCGTTCCCTAACGCTGGCTAGACCATTCAGTGAAGTTTCGGTAAGGCTTGACCGGAATTTTACGGGTTCCTTAGTCAAGATTACGTAAAGTCCTGAATTAGCTCTGTCTGGCTCAGCAGCACCTCTGCCGCTTCGGCGTCGATCGCCCGGCTAAACAAGAAGCCCTGACCAAACTCGCAGTCCATCTCCTGCAAGCGCGTCACCTGGTCAGGATTTTCCACGCCTTCAGCGGTGACATCCAGTCCCAGGCTGTGGGCCAGGTTGATGATGGTGCGGACAATGGCGGCGCTGTCTTTGTCTGTGTGCATCTTGGCGATAAAGGAGCGGTCAATTTTCAGCGTGTTGATGGGAAAGCGGTAGAGATAGCTGAGGGACGAGTAGCCCGTGCCAAAGTCGTCGATGGCAAGCTGGATGCCGAGCGATCGCAGTTGATAGAGCATGTCGATCACCGCCCGCCCGTTTTCCATAATGGTGCCTTCGGTGATTTCCAGCTTCAGGTTTGAGGCGTCGAGTCCGGTTTCATAGAGGATGCCTTGAATCTGCTGGGTCAAGTCGGGGAGGGAAAACTGGCGGCTAGACAGGTTGACGTTGATGGTGAGGGGCGGCAGGTTAGGAAATTGCATCTGCCAGCGATTCATCTGGCGACAGGCCTGACGCAAAATCCACCAGCCCAGCGGAATGATCTGTCCCGTTTCCTCCGCCATCGGGATAAATTTAGCGGGTGAAAGAAAGCCCGTGTTTGGGTGATACCAGCGGATCAGCGCCTCAAACCCAATGATCTGGCGCGTGTTGAGCTGGATCAGCGGCTGATAGTGCAAAAACAGCTCTGGCTGGGGGTTGTCTGCGCCGATCATGGCGTAGCGCTCCTCCTGAGCGATCGCCCGCCGCAGGTCGTTTTCCAGCTTCAGCCGGGCCAGCATGCGGTTGTGCATGGTGGGGTCAAACACCTGATGCCGGGCCTTGCCGCTGGCTTTGGCACGGTGCAGCGCTGTGTCGGCATCTTGCAGCATGTGCTCCGCCTGGCTATAGCGAGCCGAGCTGATGGCGATGCCGATACTGATGGTGATATATACTTCCTGGTCGCCGATATTAAATGGGCGCGCCAGGATTTGCTGGAGCTGCTCAGCAGTGCGGGTGGCTTCGCGTTCGTCTTCGATGTTGGGCAAAAGAATGGCGAACTCGTCACCGGGCAGGCGAGACACCACCGCCTCACTCGGCAAGAAGCCTTTGAGGCGGTGAGCCGTGGCAATCAAAAGCTGGTCACCGACGGTATTGCCGAGGCTGTTGTTCACCACCTGAAACCGATCCAGGTCAAGTAGCAGCACGGCATGAAAACAGAGGGGATATTCCTGAGAAAAGGCGATCGCCTGCCGCAGCCGATCCAGGAAAAAGGCACGATTGGGCAGCCCTGTCAGATCGTCATAGTAGGCGTTGTGCCAGAGCCGGTCTTCGGCCTCCTTGCGCTGAGTGATGTCACTCTGAGAGCCAGCTATGCGATATGCGGTGCCGTCGCGATGCTTGATGGCCACGCCCCGCGTCAGCATCCAACGGTAGTTGCCTTCCCGGTGGATCATCCGATGCTCATGTTCAAAGTGGGCAGTGTGGCCGTTGAGATGCTCTGAGAGGGCGGCTTTGAGGGAGTCCAAATCGTCGGGATGCACCCGCTCGTACCATTCCTCCAGGCGATCGCCCACCTCCGTTTCATCCCAGCCCAGCATCTCCTTCCATCGGGGCGAATAGTAGACCTGATCCGTCAGCAAATTCCAGTCCCACAGCCCCTCATTTGACCCCTGCACCGCCAGCGCATAGCGCTCTTCACTCTGACGCAGCAGCAAGTTGGTGCGAGACTGTTCTCGCAGGGCCACCGCTGCCCCGGTCAGCGTCACCAGCAGCACCGGCATGGCAACCGGAATCCAATATTGGTAGTGAAACAGCAGCATTGCCAGCAGCAGCCAGCTAAAGCACAACCCCAACCAGGTTATGAGCTGCCGCTCAAACGGCCACCGCATCAGCCCAAAGCTCAGCACTGGCCCACCCAAAAGCAACAGCAAGCCTTGCCAGCCGCCGCCCGGACGATGCAAATCATTTTGCTCTAGCAGATTACTAATTGCCGCTGCCTGTAAGTACATATCACTCACGGGCACAGACTGATCAAACGGCGTTTGCAGCGAGTTTAGCGGAGCGGTAGAAACACCTACCAGCACCACCTTGTCGCGAAAAAACTGGAGCGGGACTTGGCGCTGGATCACCTCCATGTAGGAGTAGCGGTTGGTTTCGCTAGCCGGGCCGGGCCAGTTGATCCAAAGGGTCTGATCAGCTTGGCCGACTGAAACCCGCTCTCCCAAGGGTCGTAGGTGCAGATTTGCCGCCACCAGGGACAGCGACGGCACACCATAGCGGCGCAGGCGAATCTGCCGTACTAACCCATCCAGGTCTTCCCTGGAAAACACATGCCCCATGCCAACCGCAGCAGCCCGCAGCGCTGGCGGCGGGACGATCGCCGCATCCGAATCAGTCCAGGACTGACCCAGCACCACCCGTCCTGAGGCTTCCATCGCTTCCACCAGCGCAGCATCCTGTGGGTCGGTTTCCGACAGGAGCGTATTTAACACGATCGCCCGGGGCTGGGACTGGCTGAGGATGGTAATCAAATCAGCATAGCGATCGTGCGTCCAGAGGGCCTGTCCAGTTGTGCGTTGACTCGTTTCATCAATCTCGATAATTACGACCTGGCTGCTCCAGGGAATCGGCCCTCGCAACTTAAACAGGGCGTTGTATCCCAAATGCTCCAGAGATTGCACCAGACCCAAGTGGATTAAGCCCAACACCAGCAAACTCGCAATCACACCTGGCAAAAGCTGCTCCCATGCCGTTTTCACCAGCGGCATACGCTGAATCTTGAGCGGCAGTTTAGAGGGTGGTTTTAACCAGTGGAGCATGATAGGGTCGTGTATCCAGCGACTAAAGTCATCCGTTGTCAGTTTTCAGAAATGCTGCCGAAAGAATGTTACGCCAGCTTAGCGTGTTGTCCACAGGTGATTGGGCAAGGCTGAATCAGAGGAACTCATAGCCCAGAAGTCGGGCATTCAGCGCTCTATAGCGCAGTAGAGGCGAAGCTCTGATCCTCCTGATCCTGCTGTTTTTGGCCCATCGCTGCTCTACATTTCGGGCATTGGTTAGCACCTGCCGTCTGCGCCTGCCAGAACCAGTGGCGATCGCACTAGGGCAACAAAACCACGGGAAAAGACGGCTGAAAAATTGAGACAGAATCGGGGGCTTAAGCAGAATAGGCAAGATTGCAAGAAATGTTAGAGATATCAGAGCTGTCAGAGATGTTCAGAGATATAGGAGGCTGGAGGATGGGCGGCTAAACCAGCGGCAGGTGGGCGATGCCGAGAACGGAGTGAGACTGGAGCTGAACAGATGCGCCATCTTTGAATAGCAGGCTGAGGTGGAACAACGGGTCTGAGAAGCGTCTGCAAAGACCAAAAAGACCAAGATCCCCAAGTTAGAGATTCCCAATTTAGAACCCCCAATTCAAGCCTCTCCATTCAAGCCCCCCAACTTAAGACCCTAAATTTAGAGCAATCCGGCAGATGACGCGGCATTTAAGTGTAGTCAGAACTACAGGGCAATCCCCGTGATAACCATAGCATCAACCGTAGAAGGGAGAAGAAGTCTCAAGAGCACGCTCCCTCTGGCGATCGCCCGGCTGTCTTTGTTTCATCTCTCACCTAAGTGGGTCATGATACTGCATGGTTAGGGCCACTGCCCTGGAGGCTTTCACCCTGTTTCTACCATCCTGGGGCTAGGCTGCCCGGACACTCTAGCCCCAACCCACACGCTATCTTGTGAGAAGGGCAGAATTGAGGAGCCAACCCAGAGCGATCGCCCTCAGCACTGCTTCACGGCTGAATCGGGCGCTGAAATGGGCGGCAGCGGCTGTCTGAACCTGTTCCTTAAGCTCACCTGAACCCTGTTTAATAAAGCCTGAAATCAAAGCCTGAAATCGCTTGTTATTGTCGAAATCGTCTCTGAAGCTGCTCCGGAGATGGCCTGGATGGATGCGGTGTTCCTGAAACTAGAGAGAAATTGGGGAAGACTGCAAACCCCAACCGCATCGCCCCTTTCCCCAGCGCTCGACGGTGCTCATTTTACCGCTCCTTTTTTACTGCTCCTTAAAGATCGCTAAACGCCGATCCGGATGAGATCGCTAAATTGCCAAAGAACCTTGCCGAAAAAAGTGCCGAGCAGACCCCCTCCCGCAAAGCTCCCCCAAACAC
>RFIF01000506.1 GCA_003695655.1 Cyanobacteria bacterium J069 | reverse complement strand
AGCTACAGGCCCCCAAAAACATTCATGCAGGGGGCTATTGTGAGGAATGATGGTTTTAGGGACTTAAAAACTTGGAGTGAATGGTTATGATGCTGTTGATGGATGTAGCCACGGGTGGCAGTTTTCCAGTCTGGTTTACCGCAGTGTATGTCGTTGGCTTTATTGCTGCGGTTGTGATTGGCTCGATCGCCTGGTATAACTCAAAGCGCCCACCGGGTTGGGAGGCAAAAGACCGTCCCGACATCGTGCCTAAGATTGACGAAGACCCCAAATAGACTCAAATAGAACGTTCTTAACTCCAACGAACTCATTTTTAACTCCCGCAAACTCAACAGGCGCATGACTCGGAATTGAGTTCCAAAGTCATACGCCTGAGTTGCTTGTTCATAAGTAGACACAGCTAGCGCAGCACCCAACGATCAGGTTACGGCAAGCAGATTGAGGGTAAACAGGTCGGGGAAAACAGCTCACGGCAAGCAGGGGAGGGCAAACTGACACCCCTTAAGCCGCGTTCAGCTCGGCTGTTAGAACCGCACCCTGCACCCTGCTTGTTAAATATCCTGCAATGTTAGGCGCGAATCGCTCGCTGCAAGGCCTGTCGCTGCTGGGGCGAGAGCGAAGCGACGAGTTCGCGCACGGTTGCCGTGTCCAGTTCCTGATTGTTGCCCTTGAGCAACGCCAGAAAATAATCGGGCAGATGATCGGCGATGCCAGGTAGCGGCGGCTCAAGGGCTTCGTCAGCTTCTGGATGACGGCATACCCCGGTATCACAGTTCAGCCCTAGCTCATGCCATATCAGAGTAGGCACTGCATGGCCGCGCCGTCCCGCATGTTCTTTGTTAAGCAGATGTGCTTCCAGATAGGCTTTGGGTGACTCATAGCATGACTGGGAGCGGGCATAGGGAACCGTGAAACAGCCAAACGCTTTGCGATATTCTTCCGAGTCGAGCAGCGTGGTAATCAGTCCGGTTGCGCCCTGACGCGCCAAAACATTGCCATAGTGCTGCATCTCCTCATGGTTGAGCAAAGCCCGCCCGAGGAAATGTTTCAGGCAGCGCTCGACGAACTTGTAGTTTGACGTGTTGAAGTAAAAGGTGTTGAGATACACCTCAGATTGTCCCAACTCGCGCAAAAATCGCCGTACGCCAATTCGATTAGCCAGGAAGTCTTTTTCTAAGCGTCCGAGAATGCGCCGTTCATAGCTGTAGGGCTGCCGTTCTAAGACCTGTTGATACACCTGTCGGAGGGCGGCTTCGCGCTCCGTCTGAGACGAGTGGGGATGAATTGAAATTGGAGTGTTTTGCATATCCACCTCTAAGCGTGAGATTGCAGCGCCAAAATGACGCCATCCAGGTAAGGAGCGATCAGGGCGCTGGCTGTGGGCGAGAGATTGGCGTGGATGGACTCTTGGAGATAGCGGTAGGCGGTGGAGCAATGGCTATGGCGCTTGTGAGCCATCAAAATGGTGTCGAGCCACGACATCATTTGCTCTTTAAAAAAGGTCTCATCATCGCGCAACACGGAGAGGGCGATGTAGCGAACGACTTCGGTCATGTCGTATAGACAGCGCTGACCATGTTGTTGAATCAGCTCAGGATGGGCTTGGGCCAGCTTTTTGAGCGCCTGGTGAATCATTTCTGAACTGCGATCGCGCAACTGTTGATATGCGTCGAGGCGAGTTTGGTAGGTTTGTACGTAGGTGCTCAGCGTTTGCAGTCCTTGCTGATCTAGATATGTGCCATCAGCGTTGCGCAAACATCGGTCTAGGGTGTGGCTAAGGGTAAGCATAGGACAAAGACCCGGCGATGGGGAGACGGAGTAGCGAGAAGAGGCGGATGGCGATCGCCTGGCACCCTCTCAACCGCTGCGGCGCTTAGCATCCTGCCATCCTTAGGATCAGACTGCCCATCCCCCCAAACAGTATCCCAGAAATATGTATTTCTTAATACATCTATTGGATTGCGCCTCCGTAGCGCTTGAATGCGGCCGACCGACCCACAGCCCGACTCAGGGGCTGTGTCGAGCGGCGATCGCCAAACCGGAAACGTAGCCCAGACGTATAAAGCGCTGCCCCGCAAAACGGTACAGCGCTTTAGTGCAGCGGTCTATTCCACTGGCGGTCTATTAAACTGAGGAAGCCATACATTTAGAGCGGTCAGGTCTGGGTGCTCGGCGTTGCAGCAAGCACTCCAAATCTGGCGACGCGGCCCTGGTCGGGTTCAATGGTAAAAATTTCAGCGTGCAAATTTCTGTGAGGCGATCGCCATGAGCAAAATTGAGCCACCCGGCAATCCTGATGGATGGGGCGATCCCAGCCCAATCGTGCTAGTTATTCTGCTAATGCTGTTTTTTGGGTCATGGATTGGCAGTACGATCAATCGCCCAGTTACGCTTGAGGAATGTCAGCGCATCTTGCAGCAGTGAGTGCCCCGTCAGGCGGTTTCTAGCCAGTCGTAAATCCGGTCAAGCTGTTCTAGCGTCACCAGGCCGTATTGCCACAAGATCATCGGCAGCGGGCCTTGATCGCGCTCGATGCGCTTTTGGGCGATTGCAATCGATGCATCTGGCACAGATAGCTCTTCTCGCAAGAATTTAATTAGTCTGGTATAAGTCAGCGGGGTCATGGGAATCTCACCTCCTGAGGCGTTGTTTACAGGAATCGTTGTTAACAGATAGGACTTACGCAGTTGGATGATTTTTCGCGGGCTGCGCCCGCGAAAAATCATCCAGAGGTCTATAAAACACGCTTCAACTGCGTAAGTCCTGACAGAGATAGTAGGCCGTAGACAAATCTGCATCAATGCAGATTCAAGCAAGTTTTGGTGCGGCTTCGCGTCAGGTTTAAGCCAGGTTGGGCAGTGGCGGCAAGCCGCAAAGCCTGCTTACCAGTGTTATCAGCCGCCATCAGCAGAATTACGACCAAATGGTTACGCTTTAGCTTTTCTTTAAGATCACCTCAAGATCACATCTGGCAGCGTGAGTCTAGCAGATTGAATCTCTCAGATGGAATTTCCAGTCGGTAGGTTCCCTGATTAGTCTTGTTCACTGCCAAAACCTCATCAGCCAGACTAGAATCCCCGCCAAAACTCCTGAACATCTTTCCGTCTGGCTTGTGGCTTTTAGAAGATGCAGGATTTATCAGGATACTCTAAATCTGGTCGGGCGATCGCCCCATCTCCAAAAAGGGAGAGGAAATGGATAGAGAAAATTCATCTGGTACTGATTAAATCCCTCTTCCGACCGTTCACCGTCCGCAAGAGTACGATAGTTTGCAGCCCTTCAGGGAGAATGGAGGAGCCGCGTCCGTAAATCCATTGACGCAATCATGGCAGAACTCCCGGCGACTCTGCATCCTCCCAACGGAAACCTCCATGGCGATCGTCTACAGCATCCATCCTGAAAATCCCCAGCAGCGCAAGGTTGAGCAAGTCTGCGATGCGCTCCACAGCGGAGCCGTCTTGCTCTATCCAACCGACACCGTCTACGCGATCGGCTGCGACCTTAACTCAAAATCGGCGATCGCACGCGTCCGGCAAATTAAGCAGCTCTCTAGCGATAAGCCCTTAACGTTTCTTTGCTCGTCGCTGTCGAATATTGCCAGCTACGCAACGGTCAGCGACTCAGCCTATCGGTTGATTAAGCGGCTAATTCCCGGCCCTTACACGTTTCTGCTGCCCGCCACCAAGCTGGTGCCTCGGCTGGTGATGTCGCCCAAGCGCAAAACGACCGGCATTCGCGTTCCCGACCACACCGTCTGTCAGTCCGTGCTCACCACACTCGGCAACCCGATTATCTCCACCTCCGCACCCACGGCCTTTGACTCTCAATCCCGCAAGAAACCAGGGCATATTTCCAAACCTGAACTCTTTGATCAGTTTGATAAGCTAGTAGATCTAATTATTGACGATGATTCTCGCGTGGGCTATCAGGTTTCGACCATGCTGGACTTGACAGGAGAGGAACCAATTCTCTTGCGAAAGGGTCTAGGAATTGAGGCCGTGACTGGGCTGGTTGCCGACCCAGAACTAGAACAATAGACCGCTAAAGCGGCTCAAAGGCTCTGCGCCGATTTAGCCACCCGGTCAACTGGCACCCTATTTTGTCTTCTGGCTCTGGTAGCCCGCTACCCCGTCCATCGTCTGCTCAATTCGTTTGGAGTTCCTGAGAATCCTCGGTTTGGTGAACACAGGTGAGGTCATCTCCGCGTCTTTCCTAAAAAGCCAGCATAAAAAGTGACATACCCTCATCCGGACGAAACCGTACTCCCTCCGAGGGAGCGTGTAGACCACTTATGACTGCTGAAAACTGGCCCGGCAGGTTGCCAAAAGCCCTCCGGCAGTTGCTCTACCGCCCTGTGCATCACCAACACTGTTATGAATGTCGAACCCGCCAACTTCCCGACTTGTGCCACGTCTGCGTCTACGGCTCCTGACCTTCATGCCTCGGTCGAGTCTGCTGACCTGAATCGCTCTGATAGCGCTGATCCGTCCGCTATTTTAGAACCGTCGAATCTTTCGGAATCGGCAGAATCTTTGTTCGCAGCCGATTCGGAGTCTGGCCCGACGCTGGACTCGCTGGAACTGCTGGAAGAGGTAGAAACGGATGGGCTGGCGATCGCCTCCCCCGACGACGCTCCCGCTTCAGAGCCGACTGCTGAGGCATCCACCAATCCGCCAGCGATCCAAAATCTTCAACTGGTGCAAAGCCTTTTGGAGGAACTGCAAACGGCGCTCTCGACCCGGCCCACCAGCGCCGAATCTGTGATTCGCCGAATTGTGGCTGAGGTCGAGCGGATCTGCGAAAAGAGCGATCGCATTCAGTCTTCTGGCCAGGTGCAGAACTGGCAGCTTACCCTTGCTCAGCATCGGCTGCAAAAGTGCATTACTTACTATCGCCTGGGGTCGCGCCGTGGCCGGGTAGAGCTACATAGCCACCTGAGCGCGATCGTCTATCGGCACATCACCCGCAGCCGCACCCAGCTCGGCTTTCATGCTCGTTACGAAATGATCGAAGACTTCATGCAGATTTTCTACATCGAAGTGCTGAAGGCATTTCGCAAAGAGAACTATCTGCCCGAAGACTATAGCCCACAGACACGGCTAGAGCTGGCGGAATACATGGCGTTTATGGAGCAATATGCGAAGCGGCGGATCAACCTGCCGGGGCGGCGCAACCAGCAGCTTGTGGTGCTGCGGGCCCAGGGATTTGCCCGCCGCCAGCCCACCGAAACTGCCGTGGATCTGGATCTGGCGGTCGAGTCGGCGCGGGGCGATGACGGCGATATGCACAGCCGATCGCCCGTCGTGCAGCAGGTGCGCGAACAGATGGTGTCGGACGCGCTCGACCCGTCGGACTCGGTATTGCGCGATCGCGTCGTGGCGGAGCTGGTGCAATATCTGGAGTCGCAAAAACAGCAGGACTGTATCGACTATCTAATCTTGAAAATGCAAGACCTGACCGCGCCCGAAATTGACGAAATTCTGGGACTGTCGCCGCGCCAGCGCGACTATTTGCAGCAGCGGTTTAAGTACCATGTCGAAAAGTTCTCGCGTTCTCACCGCTGGCAGCTCGTTCACCAGTGGCTTGGTGCAGATCTGGATCAAAATCTGGGAATGCCCCAGCATCAGTGGGAGGCGTTTCAAGCGCAAATCACGCCTGAACAGCGGCAACTGCTGCATCTGAAAATTGGGCAGGCACCTGACACGGCGATCGCCCAAACTCTCCGCTGCACGCCCAAACAAGTGCAAAAGCGCTGGGTACAAATTCTGGAACTCGCCTGGCAGTTTCGTAATCAGTAGATGTCAGGTGCCAGGTTTTAGGGTGCAGGTGCCAGGTTTTAGGGGTCAAGGTTTAGGGTTCAGGGTTTGGAGTTACAGATAGGACTTACGCAGTTGGATGATTTTTCGCGGGCGCAGTCCACGAAAAATCATCCAGAATCTATAAAACTCGTTTCAACTGCGTAAGTCCTGACAGATTTTTTCCAGCAACCTAATTCCCGGCGCTCTCATCTCTAGCTTCAATTTCTAGCGTGTTGTGCATTTCGGAAGCCGCGCCGATGCCTGTTTTGAGGGTGCCGCTGATGGGCGCTGCGTCTCGATAAAAGGAGCTAGCCACCAGAGCAATATAGCGATCGCCGACGGCAGCATTCTGGGTAGGGTCATAGCCACGCCAGCCTGCGCCCGGAAGATACACCTCCGCCCAGGCGTGAAGTTCGGGGTCGTTGCCCGCATCTGCTTCCTGATAGCCGCTGACAAACCGCGCCGCCAGCCCCAGCGCTCGACACACTTCCATGAACAGCACGGTCAGATCGCGGCAGGAACCCGCCTCCTTGCTCCAGGTAATACCCGGTGGAAACGGCTCACCCGTGGCGCGGATAATGTGGCAGCAGTTAGCGTGAATTTGTTGATTTAGCTCTGACAAGAAAAGCACGGGGTTGCCTTCTGTTTGCAGCCACAGGTCATTGGCAAGCTGAAGGGCGATCGCGTCGATGGCGGGCAGGCCGGCGGCGGATGTTTGGAGATAAGGTTGGAGCTGTCGATGCAGCGAAATGGGATAGTCGATGGGTAGACGGCTGGCCCAGGGTTCTAGCAAAAAGTCAAAAGGATTGGTGCGAAAGGTTTCCACTTCCGAAACCGCGGTGAGCTTAAATTCCTCCAGCGTATCGTTTGGAAACGTCAGCTTGATAACGCTGTTTCCCTCCAGATCCAGGTTTTCAGCGACGCGCTCTGGCGCTGGCTCAACCGTCAGCGAAAAGTCATGCAAAACCTGCGTCACGTCACTGCGGGGGCGCAACCGAATCCAGTGCGGCGCAAGGGTAACTGGGCGATCGTAGCGGTAGGTTGTGGTGTGGCGAATCCAGTAGCGCATGGCTAAAAGCTAGGGGTTGGGGGTTAGGGATTGGGGGTTAGGGTGAATGGTGTTATGGAAGCGTGGATTTCTGGAGAACGCTGTGGCATTGATGACGCTTTGAGGGACTGAGAGCCAGATTTGTGCAAATAGTTTGGTGCAAGTAGGAAGGGGGCATACGGCAATTTCGCCCCTTATGCGGTGAATCTCCGATCTTCGCCAGGCGCAGAATCGGCCAGAATATAGTTGACGAACTCTTGCATTGTTCTGTGACTCAGCCTGTGACTCAGCCTCCGTCTCGCGAACCATCCTCGACTCAGCGTTCTGGCCAACCCACTGGCTTGATTCCTTTGGGATTGCAAGATACACACTTTCAGCGGGCGCGAGCCAGTTTGCGGCAGGCGATTGGTCGTTATACCCAAAAAGCGCGATCGCCCCGACGTGGCGCTGGCGACGTAGAGCTTCAAGCATCTCTTAAAACCGACCTGAACCAGCTTTCAGGCGCGCTCGATAAGCTGAATTGTAGCCTGCTGCGGGTGGCGGTGTTTGGCCTGGTGAGCCGGGGCAAATCAGCAGTAATCAACGGGCTAATTGGGCAAAAGCTGCTGCCCACGGGGCCCATTAACGGCGTCACGCAGTATCCCCGCTCGGTCTACTGGGCGCTGCCAGAGAGCGACCTGCGGGTAGAGCTAATCGACACACCGGGACTGGATGAAGTCGGCGGGCAGACACGGGCAGAGATGGCGCGAGACGTGGCCAACCAAGCCGACCTGATTTTGTTTGTGATTGCCGGAGACATCACCCGCACAGAATATCAAGCACTGGCAGAACTGCAAGCGGCGCATAAGCCCATGCTGCTGGTGTTTAACAAGGCGGATCTATATCCTGATCAGGATCGAAGCGCGATTTATCAGAAATTGCGGATTCTGTTTGCCGAAGGGGGCGATCGCGGTCGGCCGTTCCTGATGCCGGAGGATGTGGTGCGTGTATCGGCGGAGCCTGCTTCTGTACAGGTTCGAGTGGAATGGCCCGACGGCAGCACGACCTACGAATTAGAGTCGCCGCCGCCGCAAGTGGATGAACTGCGAAGCCTGCTGGTCGGCATTATCCAAAAGGAAGGCAAGTCGCTATTGGCGCTGAATGCTTTACGGCAAGCGCGGGAAACGGAGCAGGGCATCGCCCGCAAAGCGTTGAAACTTAACCAGGAGCAGGCGGAAGAACTGATCTGGCAGTTTGCCAAGTGGAAGGCGATCGCCGTCGGCATTAACCCGATCGCCATTCTTGACCTGATGGGCGGCGCGGTTACGGACTTGGTGATGATTCGCAATTTAGCAAAGCTTTATGGCTTGCCGATGACCAGCTTTGAGGCAGGCAAACTGCTCCAGGCGATTGTGTGGAGTTCCGGCAGTTTACTACTGGGCGAAGCGGGTAGTGGGCTATTGCTGGGGGCAGGCAAGAGTGCGTCGGCGGTGGGCGCGATGTTTGATAGCGTGGGCGGTCTGATGGCCTATGGCAGCGCCGCACTGGCTCAAGGGGCGATCGCGGGCTACGGCTCTTACCGCGTTGGCAAAGCGGCTCAGGCCTACCTGGAACGAGGCTGCACTTGGGGCCCCGATGGCCCCAATACAGTGATTCACGACATCCTCAATCAGGTAGACGAGGATACAGTCATGTACCGCCTCCAGCGCGAATTAGGGGGTTAGCAAAAAAATGGCTCCTGCGATCGCAGGAGCCACCAGTCGCAAAGTGACAAAAGGAGTAGCCGAAATCAACCTGAAAATTAGTCGATATCGGGCATTGCCAACACTGGTTCAGACTCACGGTCGATGCCTTTCTCGAAGCCAGCAGCAGCAGCGCGAGCGCGACCCGCGTGCCACAAGTGACCAATCAAGAAGAAGAAGCCCAACACAAAGTGAGAAGTTGCCAACCAGGCACGGGGTGACACAAAGTTCACCGAGTTGATTTCGGTCGCCACACCACCCACCGAGTTTAACGAACCCAGTGGCGCATGGGTCATATATTCAGCAGCGCGGCGAGCCTGCCAAGGCTGAATATCATTCTTGATCTTGTCCAGATCCAGACCGTTGGGGCCACGCAGCGGCTCCAGCCAGGGACCTTGGAAATCCCAGAAACGCATGGTCTCACCACCAAAGATGATTTCACCCGTTGGAGAACGCATCAGGTACTTACCCAGACCCGTTGGGCCTTGAGCCGAACCCACGTTTGCACCCAAGCGCTGGTCGCGAATCAGGAAGGTCAATGCCTGTGCTTGCGAAGCCTCAGGGCCAGTGGGGCCAAAGAACTCGCTGGGATAAGCAGTATTGTTATACCAAACCATGCAAGAGGCTACCAAGCCCATCAGCGACAGAGCACCAAGGCTATAGGACAGATAGGCTTCACCCGACCAGATGAAAGCGCGGCGAACCCAACCAAAAGGACGGGTCAAAATATGCCACACGCCGCCGGCAATGCAGATAAAGCCAACCCAGATATGTCCGCCAATAATGTCTTCCATGTTGTTGACGCTAACGATCCAGCCTTCGCCACCAAATGGAGACTTCAGCAGATAGCCAAAAATCGTCACGGGGTTGAGCGTCGGGTTGGTGATAACGCGCACGTCGCCACCGCCCGGTGCCCAAGTATCGTAGACGCCGCCAAAGAACATGGCCTTAAACACCAGCAGGAACGCACCCAGACCCAGCAGGATCAGGTGGTACCCGATGATGTTGGTCATCTGGTTTTTATCTTTCCAGTCATAGCCAAAGAACGAAGAATACTCTTCAAGCGTTTCGGGGCCGCGAACGGCATGGTAAATACCACCCAGACCCAGAACCGCCGAAGAAATTAGATGCAGAACACCCACCACAAAGTAGGGGAAGGTATCCAGCACTTCGCCACCAGGGCCCACACCCCAACCCAGCGTTGCCAGGTGAGGCAGCAGGATCAAGCCCTGCTCATACATGGGCTTTTCAGGCACGAAGTGAGCCACTTCAAAAAGAGTCATTGCGCCTGCCCAGAAGACGATGAGTCCAGCATGGGCAACGTGAGCACCCAGCAGCTTTCCAGAGAGGTTGATTAGGCGGGCGTTACCGGACCACCAGGCATAACCGGAGGATTCCTGGTCGCGGTTTCCGGCAACGATCGAGTTACTAGAGAGCGTTACCACGGGGAAGTACCTCTTCGGGGAATACAAATTGTTCGTGAGGCTGGTCTTGAGGAGCCATCCAGGCGCGGATACCCTCATTCAGCAGAATGTTCTTGGTGT
>RFIF01000505.1 GCA_003695655.1 Cyanobacteria bacterium J069 | reverse complement strand
TTTTCCCCGTCGCGTGTTCTACACGACGCCGCTCAAGGCGCTGTCTAACCAAAAATTGCGCGATTTTCGCGATCGCTTTGGCGAACAAAACATCGGCCTCCTCACGGGCGATGTGTCGGTCAACCGCGACGCGCCAATCTTGGTGATGACGACAGAAATTTTTCGCAATATGCTCTACGGCACGCCCATCGGTGAAGTGGGCACCTCTATGGAAGGGGTGGATGCGGTCGTGCTGGACGAGTGTCACTATATGAACGATCGCCAGCGCGGCACCGTCTGGGAAGAATCCATCATCTATTGCCCGCCTGAAGTGCAATTGGTGGCGCTGTCGGCCACCGTTGCCAATAGCGACCAGCTCACCGACTGGATCGATCGCGTCCACGGCCCCACCGCGCTGATCTATTCCGACTTTCGCCCCGTGCCGCTGGGGTTCCATTTTGCCTCGCCCAAAGGACTGTTTCCGCTGCTGAATGACGACAACACCGCCATCAGCCCCCGCCTCAAAAAAAAGCGCGGCGGCAAGCAGCCCAAAGGCAAACAAGAGCCAACCAAAATCTCGTTTTTGGTGAGCCAGCTCCAGCAGCGCGACATGCTGCCAGCCATTTACTTTATTTTTAGTCGGCGCGGCTGCGACCAGGCCGTGCAGGAAATCGAGCATTTGTCGCTGGTCAATGAGTCCGAAAAAGCCCAGCTCAAGGCGTTGATTGATACCTACCTGGAGCGCAACCCGGAAGCCATTCGCGCCAGCCAGGTTGAGGCGCTATATCGCGGCATTGCGGCACACCATGCGGGCATTTTGCCAGCCTGGAAAGTGCTGGTGGAGGAGCTGTTTCAGCGGGGGCTGATCAAGGTCGTGTTTGCCACCGAAACGCTGGCCGCCGGAATCAACATGCCTGCCCGCACGACGGTCATTTCCAGCCTGTCGAAGCGCACCGACCGGGGACATCGCCTGCTGACGGCGTCTGAGTTTTTGCAAATGGCGGGGCGGGCCGGGCGGCGGGGCATGGACGAGTTGGGCTATGTGGTGACGGTGCAAACGCCGTTTGAAGGCGCAACTGAGGCGGCATACTTGGCGACGCAGGGGGCAGACCCGCTGGTGAGTCAGTTTACCCCCAGCTATGGCATGGTGCTGAATTTGCTGCAAACCCATTCGCTGGAAGAGGCGCGGGATTTGATCGAGCGCAGCTTTGGGCAATATCTCTCGACGCTATATCTCCGGCCACAGCAGCAGGCGATCGCCGATTTGGAAGCGGAGCTAGAGCAGCAGCAGGCTCAAATTGCCCATGTGGATATCGACATCCTCAAAAGCTATGAAAAGCTGTATGACCGGGTCAAAGAAGAGCGCCGCATTTTGAAATATCTCCAGCAGCAGGCCCTGGAGATGCAGGTCAAAGACTTGCACGCAGCCTTGCCGTTTGCGATTGCGGGCAGCATCCTCAGTCTCAAAGGCAAATATGTGCCGATCGCCAAGCCGCTGCCGGCGGTGCTGGTAACGAAGGTGCAGGGCGGGGGGCAGCTTCCCTATTTTGTGTGTTTGGGGCAAGACAACCGCTGGCGCGTGGTGACGGCGGGCGATGTGGTGGGGCTACATGCCGAGTTTCCCCGTCTGCCCCAGGTGGATGGCCTCACGGTGCCGCCAGAGATGCCGATGAAGCCGGGGCAAATCCGCTCGGGGAATGAGGAGACAAAGGCGATCGCCCAGCAGATTCCGGCGACGCCTGCGGCGGCCGATCTGGCGCCCGAAGTGTTGGAGCAGCAAGGCAAAGTGCGCGAGCTGGATCTGGAATTGCAGCGGCACCCAACCCGCCAGTTTGGCAATCCGGGGCAACTGCTGAAACGGCGCAAGAATATTGATCATTTGGTTCAAGAACTGGGCGATCGCCGCACCAAGCTAGAGCGCCACACCCACCGCTACTGGCAAGAGTTTGTCAATTTGATGGAGATTTTGCGCCGGTTTGAATGCCTGGATGGCGTCATGCCCACAGACTTGGGGCAAATTGCCGCAGCCATCCGAGGCGACAACGAACTCTGGCTGGGGCTGGCGCTGTCGTCTGGCGAGCTGGATCACCTTGATCCCCACATGCTAGTGACGGCCTGCGCCGCGCTGGCCACTGAGATTTCTCGTCCTGATGTGTGGACGCGCTACCAGATTTCGAGCGAAGTAGAGTCAGCGCTGGAAGGACTCCGCAGCACGCGCCGCCAGTTGATCAAGCTCCAGCATCAATATCAGGTGGCGCTGCCAGTCTGGATGGAGTATGACTTCATTGCGCTGGTGGAGCAGTGGGCGCTGGGCGTCGAGTGGACGGAGTTATGTGCTAATACCAGTCTGGATGAGGGCGATATTGTGCGCGTGTTGCGCCGCACGCTGGATTTCATGTCGCAGATTCCCCATGTGCCGCACCTGTCGCCCAGTCTCCGCGACAATGCCCGCCGTGCCATTGTGCTGATCGATCGCTTCCCAGTAAATGAAGGGATTGAGTAGAGGGTTTGGGGGGTTGGCGAGAGTTTTGTGATGGCGATCGCGTTAATGCAAACTATTACCATCGGTGAATTTTTTTAACTGGCGATCGCCCGCAGATTATGGACAGGTTAATCTAAGGCTATGCAGTTGGGATCACGAATCTTCAACGGATTTCCTGCCTTAATTACGCTGCAAACACTATGAAATTGGGCGATCGCCCCCGTACTTCTCTCCAGTGATCTCGCCAGAGGTTTTGCGATCTGTACGGGTCGTTTGACACCGCTTTTTTCTGCTAAGCGCTGTTTGAAAAATCCTGGGGAAGGATTCATTCTCATCTTATCTATTTGCAATTGAGACTTAAGCATGAGATTAAGCATGAGAATCAAGCCCTTAGCAAGCTCTAGAAAACGCCTGGTTGTCGTCTGAATGTTCTAATTTTATTTTCGAGTTTTTATAAGGCAGAAATCCTCTGTTTACAACTGCTTGAACCCTTACAGGGTAAACCTTTCAGGTTAAAACAAGTTGAAACATCAGGAGGAATTTTCGATGTCTGAAAATGTTGCCAAAAATGCTGAAAGCCGTACTAGAACGGTGGCGATCGTGGGGCCCTATCTCAGTGGTAAAACGACGCTTTTGGAAAGCCTGCTCTCTGTCACTGGAGCCGTGTCCCGCAAGGGCAGCGTGAACGACAAAAACACGGTCGGGGATGGATCACCCGAAGCCCGCGATCGCCAAATGACTGTTGAAATTAATGCCGCCAGCACTCAGCAGGGCGGCATTTTGTTGACCTTTCTCGACAGCCCCGGTTCGGTGGAATTTGCCCAGGAAACCTGCAACGCGCTGATGGGTGTGGATGCCGCCGTAGTCGTGTGCGAACCCGACCAGGCGCGGGTGCTGACGCTGGCTCCGCTATTCCAGTTTCTCGACGATTGGGAAATTCCCCACCTGGTTTTTATCAACAAGATGGATCGGGCAAACGACAATTTTGCCGATATCCTCAATGCGCTGAAGCAGGTGTCGAGCCGTCCGCTGGTGCTGCACCAATACCCCATCGGCCAGGGCGAACACCTCCAGGGCTTCATTGACCTGGTGACGGAGCAGGCTTATCACTATCACCCCGGCGCACCCGCCGACCCCGTGCCCCTGCCGGATGAGCTGCGCGATGCCGAACAGGCCGCCCGTGCCGAAATGCTGGAAACCCTGGCCGACTTTGACGATCATCTTTTAGAAGAACTGCTGGAGGAAATTGAACCTGCCGAAGAAGAAATCGTCTCCGATTTGAAGCTAGAGCTGGGCGCAGATCTGATCGTGCCCGTGTTCATTGGCGTGGCCGAAAAAGACTTTGGCGTGCGGCCGCTGCTAGGGGCACTGCTGCGCGAATGCCCCGAACCCAGTGTCATGGCCGAACATCGCCGCATTCCTGCTGGCGACGAGCCACTGGCCCAAGTCCTGAAAACCTACTACACGCCCCAGGGCGGCAAACTGTCATTGGTGCGGGTGTGGCGTGGCACGCTGACGGACGGCATGACGCTAAACGGCGTGCGGATGGGCGGCCTATATCGCCTGATGGGGCAGCAGCAGCAACCAGTCCAGCGGGCCTATGCCGGCTGCGTGGTGGCGATCGCCCGTCTGGAAGGCGTGAAAACAGGCGACACGCTGAGCACCAATGGCATAGCAAAAGACGCCCTGCCCAAAGCCGAGGCGATCGCTCCGGTCTATGCCCTCGCCCTCACCGCCGAAAACCGCAACGACGAAGTAAAGCTAAGCAGCGCCCTCAGCAAGCTATTGGAGGAAGACCCATCGCTCTATTGGGAGCAGCATGGCGACACCCGCGAAGTCATCCTCTGGGGCCAGGGCGACATTCACCTGAAAGTGGCGCTCGATCGGCTGCGCCGCAAATACAGCCTGCCCATGAGCACCCACCTGCCGCAAATTCCCTACAAAGAAACCATCCGCCGCACCCGCGCCAACATCCACGGCCGCTACAAGCATCAAACCGGCGGCCACGGGCAGTTTGGCGATGTGTATATTGACATCAAACCGCTGCCGCGCGGCGAGGGCTTCCAGTTCAACGAGACGGTGGTGGGCGGCGTCGTGCCCCGGCAATACATTCCCGGCGTGGAAGTGGGCGTGCGGGAGTATCTGGCTCACGGGCCGCTGGGCTTCCCGGTGGTGGATGTGGCAGTGACGCTGACGAACGGCTCCTATCACAGTGTCGATAGCTCGGAGCAAGCCTTCAAACAAGCGGCCCGGCTGGCCATGCAAGAAGGCATGGTGAAATGCGAACCGCAGTTGCTAGAACCGATTGTGGCGATCGCCATTTCGATTCCTACCGAGTTTACGTCCAAGGTGCTGCGGCTGGTCAGCGGGCGGCGCGGCCAGGTGCTCGGCTATGACGCCAAGATCAACTGGCGCGGCTGGGACGAAGTAACCGCCCATCTACCCCAGGCCGAAATGCACGATCTGATTGTGGAACTGCGATCGCTCACGATGGGCGTCGGTTTCTTCCGCTGGCAGTTCGACCATCTGCAAGAAGTGCCAGATAAAGTTGCGGAGCGGGTGTTAAGCAGGAGGGGTTAGGGGTTGGGGGTCAGGAGTCAGGATTGCTTCCCCGCTCCACCCCCTCGTCTTTGCACCCACATCAAATTTGTACCCACATCAAATTTGCACCCACATCAAATTTGCACCCACAGCAAAAGCCGCGACTCGGAGATGCTCCCAGGCGCGGCTTTCTTGGTGCAAACCAGAGTTCGTGGTAGAAGGGCTTGGCAAGCAATGTCTATAAATCAAAAGGAAATGGAGATTCAAAAGGAGATGGAGATATTGGTTTAAAAGGTTTGCTCCTGCCAACCCCTAACCCCCAATCCCTAACCCCCAACCCCTAATCTCTAAATAGCCAATGCCGTCTTCAGCTTGGCCAGCGTCGCTGCTTCCTCAGGGCTGACCTTGTTTGAGCCTGTGCCAAACAGGCCACTACCTGCCGCCTCCGCCACATGCACAGCGGCGCTGTAGATAAATTGCTTGTATTCGGTGATTTCTGCTGGCGTTGCCTTAGATTCTAAAGCGGTCAGCGCCTCGTTCACAGCGGCGATCGCCAGATCACTTGCATTGTCAGGCGTCACATCCTTCGGCGTTTCGGGCTTAAAAGTCTTCAACGCTTCTTCGGTAAACACGCCCTGGATAATGGAGTTAGACGGATACTTAGCGGCTGCACCAACCACTTCCTTAGCCAGCGCCGCCGCTTCAATCGCCGTAGACACGATGCCCATATCGGCAATGGCAACCGCCATACCGCTCAGGGTCACTGCCTTGAGAATTGCCGCACCTTCTTCAGGAGAAAACGACATACTATTAGAACTCCAATGAATGAGAGTACGCTAAGAACCCAGGCATGATAGCACTTTCTCCCAAATGCGGAAGTATGCCAGAAATCTCGACAAAAATCTCGATAAATTGAACCTCGCTAACTTGTCTGCGGACGCGAAATTTTCAGACTTGCAGTTATGACCCATGCGCTTCCTCTGACAGACTTTCTTGCAGCGCCCGGTGTGCTGCTCGATGTTCGCAGTCCGTCCGAATTTGGGCAGGGCCATATTCCCGGCGCACTCAGTTTTCCACTGTTTACAGACGACGAGCGGGCCCAAGTGGGGACATGCTATAAACAGCAGGGGCGCGATGCCGCAGTGGAGCTGGGTTTTGCGCTGGCAGGGCCCAAGTTTGCAGGGTTTATTGCCCAGGCAAAAGCGTTGGCAAATGGCGGCCCGGTGCGGCTGCACTGCTGGCGCGGCGGGATGCGCAGCGAGGCCGTAGCCTGGGTGTTGGGTATGGGCGGGCTGCCAGTACACACGCTGGCGGGCGGCTACAAAACCTTTCGGCGCTGGGCGCTAGAGGCGGCAACGCTGACCCGGCCCATCCTGATTCTGGGCGGCATGACGGGCACTGGCAAAACCCATATTTTGCACGCTCTGGCGCGGCGCGGCGAGCAGGTGCTGGACTTGGAGGCGATCGCCCACCACCGGGGCAGCAGCTTTGGCATGTTGGGCCAGCCGCCCCAGCCCAGCAACGAGCAATTTGAAAACGAAATCGCCGTGCAGTGGGCCAGTTTTGACCCGCTGCGCCCCGTGTGGATCGAAGCCGAAAGCAAGCGCATCGGGCTATGTCGCGTGCCGGAGCCGCTGTTTTGCCAGATGGATCAGGCAACTGTGCTGGAGCTAGTGCGCCCCAAGGCAGAACGGCTGGATATTTTGGTGAAAGACTATGGCGACTTTGCCACCGAAGATCTGATTGCCGCCACCGAGCGCATCCGCAAACGCCTGGGCGGACTGCGTACTCAGGCGGCGATCGCCCTGCTGCAAGAACGCCGCCTAACAGAAGCCTTCGACCTGTTGCTAACCTACTACGACAAAACCTACACCTACGACCTGGCGCGCCGCACCGTCCCCCGCCACCCCCTCGACGCGACCGGGTTATCTGACGAACTCTGCGCCGATCGCCTGCTCGAAATGTCCCGCTCCCTCACTGCCTCACCCACACCACCCATTTCCCCGCTCCTGGAAGCGCCCGCCAATCTCTGCTTA
>RFIF01000504.1 GCA_003695655.1 Cyanobacteria bacterium J069 | reverse complement strand
GCCGATTCTGGCGGTGGATGAGCCGATTTACCGTCGCCTGCCCTGCTTTATGATCGCCACGGTCGATAAATTTGCGGCGCTGCCGTGGGTGGGGCAAACGGCGGCCCTGTTTGGCAAGGTGACGCACTTCAAAGACGGCGACGGGTTCTACAGCGCAGCCGATGGCACGACGGCAGGACGACTCCTGGCTCAGCCGCTGCCGCCCCCCGACCTGATCATTCAAGACGAGCTGCACCTGATCTCCGGCCCACTGGGCACGATGGTCGGGCTATATGAAACGGCGATCGACACGCTCTGTTCTGCTCGCACCGCCAGCGGACACTGGGTTCGCCCCAAAATCATCGCCTCCACTGCCACCGTCCGTCGCGCCAGCCGCCAGATTCAGGCACTGTTTGGGCGCAACCAGGTGGATATCTTTCCGCCGCCCAGCCCCGATCGCCATGATTCCTTTTTTGCCAAGACGGATTTCGACACCCCAGGACGGCTGTATGTGGGCGTGGCGGCCCAGGGGCGCAGCCTGAAGGTGGTGCTGCTGCGAACTTATCTGGCGCTGATGGCCGCTGCCCAACTGCAATATGAAAAACAGGGCGGCAAGCGCAACAAGGAAAATCCCGCCGATCCCTACATGACACTGCTGGGCTACTTTAGCTCGCTGCGAGAGTTGGGCGGCAGCCGCCGCATTGTGGAAGATGAAGTGACCTCGCGGCTGAATCAATATGGCGATCGCCTGCGACATGGCGAACTTATCGGCCCCTTCTGCGATCGCAAAGTAGACGACGAGCCAGAGGAACTGACTTCGCGGGTCAGCACGAATAAAGTTGCCAATACCAAGCGCCGCCTTGCCCTGCCCTTTTATGAAAAAGAGCGGGTGGATGTGGCGCTGGCGACCAACATGATTTCGGTCGGCCTGGACATCGTGCGGCTGGGGCTGATGGTGGTGCTGGGGCAACCCAAGACCGCCGCCGAATACATTCAGGCCACGAGCCGCGTCGGGCGCGATCCCAAACGACCAGGACTGGTGGTGACGCTGCTGAATGTCCACCGCCCGCGCGATCGCTCCCATTACGAACGTTTCCAAAGCTGGCACAACAGCTTCTATCGCGCCGTAGAAGCCACCAGCGTTACGCCGTTTTCTCCCAGAGCGCTGGATCGGGGGCTGGCGGGCGTTACTGTGGCGCTGGCCCGGCTGGGCATTGCGGGTATGACTGCACCGTTGGGTGCGTCCCATATTGGCAGTCAGCGGGCCACCGTGGAACAGATGGTGGAGGCGATCGCCAGCCGTGCCGAAGCCCACAGTCCCGATCTGGATGCAGAGTCTGCCAACCGCCAGCGCCAGCAGGTACGCGCCCAGGTCATGGATCTGCTCGACACCTGGCAGCACATCGCCGATCGCGACATGCGGCTGCAATACCAAAAGGAAACCGACCTGGCGGCCCCGCTGCTGCTCGATGCCCTTGATCCAGAGGCCCATCAAGCACCCTTAGAGCGGCAAAAGTTCAAAGCCTATCGCAGCCTGCGAGATGTGGAAGCCACCGTCAACCTTTGGGTCAAAGACCCCTACAGCATGGACATGGAGGACGCAGGCGCATGAGCAGCAATGGACAACGAAAAATCAGACCCAGCGGCGAACTCCGCCAAAGCCAACTGCTGACCACCTTCGGCCCCGGCGCAATGGTGGACTTGCCCCAACAGTCGGTGGTGATTTCGGGGCTGACCTACTGGAAGGGCGATCGCCAGCCCATCCGCGAAGACCGCCTCCGCTACAAAGCCTGGAAAAGCCTGGGACTCAAGGAGGGTCAAGAACTGAACCTCTACACACCACCCCAACAATCCAACGAGACGCAGGGGCTCATCACCGGGGTAGATGCCTTTGTGTTCCCCACCTGGTTTTTGGCGCAGGTAGACAAAACCATCGAAATCAACGGCAAAATCTATCGCACCCGCCCGCTGGTGCCCTGGAGTGCAGTCAAAGGCGGCTTAAAGTTTGAGGGAAAAACCGTGCCCGCCGTGCCCGTCCGTTTTGTGCAGGCTTGCACCAATGGACACCTCAGCGATATCAACTGGTATGCCTTTGTCCACAACGACTTGAACACCCCGATTCGGGGACAACTCTGGCTGGATGAGGGCGGCTCTGGCAATGACTTTGAGGAAATCTTTGTGCGCTGTGAGCAAACGGGCAAGCGCCGCCCGCTCTCGCAAGCCAAAGTGCCCGAATCGCGAGTGCTAGGAGCCTGCCAGGGGCACCGTCCCTGGCTCGGGCCAAGGGGTGCGGAACCCTGTGTTGGTCACAAAATCAATGGCTTGGGTGAAATCGTTGAGACAGGGCAACCTGAGTACAATCGCCTTTTGGTACGCTCCGCCAGCAATGCCTACTTCACCCAAATCCTTAGCGTGATTTCCATTCCCGATCAGGATGCGGAACTGAAAAAGGCAGTCGATCGGTTCTACGAGGAAGACCTCCAGTTTGCAGAAGACCTGGCAGACATCCAGAAGGAGCTGAAGAAGCCTAAGTTTGCGGATGTCTCTAGCTTTGGGGCAGAAACTGTCTGGGCAGAAGTGCAGCGTCGCCAGAGCGGACTGGCCGCACCCGAAAAAAGCATCAAACAGGTAGAACTGGAAGCCCTGCTGAGCTGCCCCGAAGAACTGGGCAAAGAGGCACCAGCCAATGGCCCAGAGTTTCAAGGCTACACCCGCCGACCAGAAACGCTGGATGCCAAATGGCAGCCGTTTATCGACCGCATTGTGTTGGTGCATCGCCTGCGAGAAGTCTCCGCGCTGATTGGGTTTACGCGCTTTGAAGCGGCCATGCCCAACATCGAGGGCGAAATCGATGACCTCGCCATCAATATCCGCCGGGCCAGCCTGGATTTTGAACCCAACTGGGTGCCCGCGATTGAAAATCTGGGCGAAGGCGTCTTCCTCAGCCTCCCCAAAGACGCAATCCAGACCTGGCTCAAGCGTCCTGAAGTGCAAGCTCGAACGGAGCAGCTCGAAAAAGGCTTCTATCAATGGGTCGATAGCCGGGGCATGAGCCGAGAAACGGTCAAGTTTCCTGGTGCGCCCTACATTCTGCTGCACTCGCTGTCGCATCTCTTGCTGACGGCAGTCTCTCTGGACTGCGGCTATGCCTCTAGCGCTATCCGCGAACGCATCTATGCCTTCGACGAGATTGGTTATGGCATCCTGCTGCACACGGGCACTTCTGGATCTGAAGGCACGCTGGGCGGGCTGGTCGAAGTCGGCAGGCGGATTGAATACCATCTGGCCAAAGCGCTGGAGTATGGTCGCCTCTGTTCCAATGATCCGGTGTGCGCCCAGCACCATCCCGATGATGCACAAGAGGATCGCTTCCTGATGGGGGCGGCCTGTCACGGCTGCCTGCTGATTGCAGAAACCTCCTGTGAGCGGCGCAATGAAATGCTGGATCGGGCGCTAGTGATGAATACCGTGGAGCCTTGGGGAGCCGCTTTCTTCCCCGACGATCTATACTCATGTCTCCCTTCTTAAGCCTTAGCCGACCCGCTTTGCAGAAATTGGCGATCGCCCTGGAGCAAGAGCGGCTGACTTTTCCGGTGTATGTCTTTGCGCTATCTCAATATGTCCCCGACGATCTGCAACAGGTCACGGCGGCGGAGCTAAATCGGCTGCGCCAACAGGGAATGAGTACCGCTCATCTTGCCTACTTGCTGAACTCCCTGGCAGCAGAACGACGAGCGGCTCAAGCAAAACAAGAGCAGGTCGAACTCGTCTGGACAGGGCCAGAAATCCCTGGCTCAGAGAGCCGCGACACGCGCATCGTGGTGCAGGAGCTATTCAGCAGCGCCCGATCGAGCGTCCTCATCTCTAGCTTTGCCGTCGATCAGGGCGCTAAAGCACGGGAACTGTTCCGCCCACTGGTGGAACAAATGCAAGCCCATCCCAAGCTCAATGTCCGCATGTTTCTGAATATCAAACGCACCTACAACGATCCAACCCCAGCGGCTATCTTACTCAACCAGTTTTCAGCGACCTTCCGCCATCAAATCTGGCCAGGAAGTCGTTTGCCAGAAGTGTTTTATGACCCCCGCTCTCTGGAAAAGTCCTCCTTCTCAAACGCTTGCCTCCATGCAAAGTGCGTCGTGGTAGACGAGGAGCGGCTGCTCATCACCTCTGCCAACTTTACCGAGGCAGCCCATGACCGAAATTATGAAGCCGGGGTGCTGATCCACAATCCCATTGCTGCACGAGCCATTCGCTCTCAGTTTGAAACCCTGGTGGCAAAACAGCTTTTACGCCGCGTTCCAGGGCTTTAGTTTTGCTCGAAGTTGCGTGCAGACTCATCCTGCCTGGGGCACTTCCGCTGGGGCAAATTCAGACGCAACCTTAGGGCGCGTCATCAATTCACCTCAGAACCCTTGAGGAATCAGCACTATCGCGCCCGCCCAAACAAACCAGGCTAGGGGCTGAAACTCCTCAGAAACCT
>RFIF01000503.1 GCA_003695655.1 Cyanobacteria bacterium J069 | reverse complement strand
CGATCGCCCCCGTCGTCGGCCGCACCGTCCCCCCCGCCCTGGAGCCACTGCCGCAGGTCGTGGTTGTGTAGGGAGGAGGTGATGGAGTGTTGGAGTGCTGGAGTGTTGGAGTGTTGGAGAAAACCACCCCGTCACCCCGTCACCCCGTCACTCGCCCACCACCGTCACCTCCACGATTGCATTATCACTCGGTCGCTCAATCCCACTGTCGCGGGCAGGGCGAAACTGCAAGCCGTTCTGCGCCAGACATTGCACCAGGTCAGTATAGGCATAGTTGACCGGGGCAGGCTGCTGTGGCTCTGCCCGCGACACGCGCCCATCGGCTTCCACCGTGAGCCGCAGCGTTATGGGTGCGCCAAAGTCTGGGACGCTATCCGGAAACACCGGGCAAGAACCGGGCTGGGTAGGGTCAGCGACCACGCTAATGCTATTGGTCAGCAGTTCGGCGTTCTCCTCTGGAGTATCGATCGCCCCCACGGTTTCCTGGAGCGAGAGGTAGCGCACGTTAACCACGCTGAGGGTGAGGTTCGTAGGCGTGGGCTGGCGGCCGATAACCACTTCGCCCAGGTCGTCACCGCTGCCTGCGTCTGGGCCGCTGGCTGGATTGTCAACACCTGGCGCGCCGCGATCTGGTGCAGGATTGACCGCTACATCAGAACCATCATTAGAGCCATCATTCGGACTGGCTGGATTGCCGGTGTCGCCTGTGGGGTCAGACGGTTGGGCTGGGCGATCGGCAGGGGGATTCTCAGGAAAGGGCTGGGGCGGCGGCAAGGGCGATCGCGCTGCAACGGGCGGCGGCTCTGGAGGAATAAAAGGAGATGGCTGCACGGGTGATGCAGGCGGTGCGACTGGCGTCGAAATGGGTGCAGGCGACGGAAACACAGGTGAGGCGATCGGGGTGGGAGTCGGCGTCGGGGTCGGCGGCGTTGCCACCGGAGCCGGGGCGGGCGCAAAAACCGTAGGCGGAATGGCTGTTGAGGTCGATGGCACAGCAGCAGGCGGCGGCCCAGGCGACACGGGAGCCGTAGCAGCGGGTTGAGGCGGGGCAGGCACTGTGGCCGTTGAAGCAGAAGGAACTGTGGTTGGATCAGGAACCGTGTCTGGAGCGATCGCCCCCACGTCCACCAGCTCAATCGGCGTCGCCGCGCCGCCCCCTTTGACTCGCTCAACGGCAGTCTTGAGCGTAGGCAAGAGCGCCAATCCCAGCAGCACATGCAGCACCACCGAGCCAGACCACACCCGCGACCATAGCCCGGCTGGGTCCCGGTGCCGCCGTCGCACGGGTTCAGGAAAGGGAGAAAACGGGGGGGCGGTCGGATGCATCATGGGCGATCGCGCAATGGCTTCGGCTGGGCTGGAGCTGGACTTGAGCCGGATTTGAGCCGGACTTGAGCCGGATTTGAGCCGGATTTGGGCTGAGCTGAGCGCTGGGCTAAGTTACCAGGGCTGGAAAACACACTGGAGGCAACAGACGAAAAGCCGCACTGAAATTTCCCATTCGATCATAACGAGTTGTAACGAAATAGACGGTTTGCCGTCTTTCTGAAATCGGATGAAGGGTTTTCGATTCTGCCCCAACCCTGGTTGTATCCTGGGAAACCAAAGCCCGTCGGGATTTGGCCAATACGCGCCGTCATTAAAAATCTTAAAAAAGAGTTAAGAAGCTTTAGAAATATAAACGCTGGTTATAGAGAGGCAAAGAAGTTTCAACGTTTAGCTTATTGAATCGCTTTCAATCCCTGATATATTTTGTTTTGGACCCGTGCTCAGGGCAGTTCGCAGGTCGCTCAACATCAAGTCTGTTCTGCCCTTGCCCTGAACATAAAGACTTTGTTAATGCCTGTCTGCTGCGTTTAAGTCTTGCTCTCAAGTCTTGCTTAGGTTGCGGCTATCGGTAGGTCAGCTGTGCGCAGTGTCGCACAGGCAGGGTTTCGTACGCTCTGAAAACAGTGATTCACAGGAAGGGAAACGATGTCTTATTCGCAAACGAAAACCCAGGCAAAAACTGGGTACAAGGCAGGGGTTCAAGACTACCGCCTGACTTATTACACCCCCGACTACACCCCCAAAGACACAGACATTCTAGCTGCCTTCCGGGTCACACCTCAGCCGGGTGTGCCTCCCGAAGAAGCGGGTGCAGCCGTTGCGGCTGAGTCTTCTACCGGCACCTGGACGACTGTGTGGACTGACCTACTGACTGACCTCGATCGCTACAAGGGTCGTTGCTATGACATCGAACCCGTGCGCGGCGAAGACAATCAGTTCATCGCCTACATCGCCTATCCACTGGATCTGTTTGAAGAAGGCTCCGTCACCAACCTGCTCACCTCCATCGTGGGGAACGTGTTTGGCTTCAAAGCGCTGAAAGCCCTACGGCTGGAAGATCTGCGGATGCCTGTTGCCTACCTGAAGACCTTCCAGGGCCCGCCCCACGGCATCCAGGTAGAGCGCGACAAAATCAACAAATACGGTCGTCCCCTGCTGGGCTGCACCATCAAGCCCAAACTCGGTCTGTCGGCGAAGAACTACGGTCGTGCCGTTTACGAATGTCTACGCGGCGGTCTGGACTTCACCAAAGACGATGAAAACATCAACTCCCAGCCGTTCCAGCGCTGGCGCGATCGCTTCACCTTCGTCGCTGAAGCCATCCACAAAGCCCAGGCCGAAACGGGTGAAATCAAAGGTCACTACCTCAACGTGACCGCTGCTACCTGCGAAGAAATGCTAAAGCGGGCTGAGTACGCCAAAGAACTCAACATGCCCATCATCATGCATGACTTCTTGACAGCAGGCTTCACCGCCAACACCACCCTCGCCCACTGGTGCCGCGACAATGGCGTTCTGCTGCACATTCACCGCGCCATGCACGCCGTGATCGATCGTCAGAAGAACCACGGCATTCACTTCCGCGTTCTCGCCAAGTGTTTGCGGATGTCTGGGGGTGACCACATCCACACCGGGACAGTGGTGGGCAAACTAGAAGGCGACAAGGCCGTCACCCTTGGCTTTGTAGATCTGCTCCGCGAAAACTATATCGAGCGTGATCCTTCCAAGGGCATCTATTTCACCCAAGACTGGGCTTCCATGCCTGGTGTGATGGCAGTTGCCTCCGGTGGGATTCACGTGTGGCACATGCCAGCGCTGGTGGAAATCTTTGGCGACGACTCCGTTCTGCAATTTGGTGGTGGCACGCTGGGCCACCCCTGGGGCAACGCACCGGGCGCAACGGCAAACCGCGTGGCGCTAGAAGCCTGCCTGCAAGCCCGCAACGAAGGCCGCGACCTGATGCGTGAAGGTGGCGACATCATCCGCGACGCCTGCCGTTGGAGTCCTGAGCTGGCTGTTGCCTGCGAGCTGTGGAAGGAAATCAAGTTTGAGTTTGAGGCGGTCGATACCGTCTGATGAAGAAGGATGACGGATGAGGGATAAAAGATGAATTGATGCTTGGCTTACCCTCTTGGCGTAAGTTTGGAGGTATAAGTATTAGCACTCATTCTTGATTCCTCTGAGTTCAACCTTTCGCCCCTCCGGGGTCAACTGCATGGATCTCAAACAGATCGCCAAAGACACGAGCAAAACGCTGATTAGCTACCTGACGTTTCAGGCAATGCGGACGGTGATGCATCAGCTCAGCGAAACTGACCCGCCCCGCTCCCTCCGGCTGCATGAGTTCTCGCGTCGAGAACGGATCGAGAACAGTGAGTCCTACCTCCAGGCTTTGTTTAAGGAGGATCAGGCTACCGCCTTTCGCATCCTGACAGTGCGAGAGCATATTGCTGAGGAGATTGCCGATTTTTTGCCAGAGATGCTCCGTACGGGCATTCAGCAGGCAAACACGGAACGGCGCTGCGAGCAGCTTGAGCGAATGACGCAGCTTGACCCCAGTGCTCCAAGTTCACATCCAGAACAAGATTCAACGTCTGAAGAATAGAGGAATCCATGAAGACATTACCCAAAGAGCGCCGGTACGAAACGTTTTCCTACCTGCCTCCGTTGACCGACGCCCAAATCGCCCGCCAGATCCAGTACACGCTGGATAATGGCTATTTCCCCTGCATCGAGTTCAACGAAGATTCGGCGGCAGAGATCCGCTATTGGACGATGTGGAAGCTGCCCCTGTTTAACGCAACTTCTCCTCAAGAAGTGCTGAACGAAGTGCAGCAGTGCCGCTCGGAGTTCCCGACTTCTTTCATCCGCGTGGTGGCGTTTGACAACATCAAGCAGTCGCAGGTGATGAGCTTCATCGTTCACAAGCCGGGCAGCAACAACAACAACTACGGCGGTGGCGGCTATCGCTACTAATCGTCGATTGATTTAGCAAACTAAATCGGATTGAGGTGCTGCATGGTTTTACTGTGCAGCACCTTAATTGTTGGTGGGTGTATGGCGCAGAGGAGTGGTGCTCTGACCGGGATGAGAGATTAGGGATCAGGGGTTAGGGGACGGGTCTGAACGTGGAGCCATACGCAGCTTGGGTAGCGTCAATTGGTTCTAACCGGATTTCTAGGGACTGTTATCAATTGCTGGCTTAACATCAGGTTTCTCAACATTAGGTTTCTCAAAGGTTCAAGCCCCTAGCCTGGTTTGTTTGGGCGGGTGCGATATTGCTGATTCCTCAAGGTTTCTGAGGTGAATGGATGACGCGCCCCAGGGCGATCGCCCAAAAAAGTTTCTTGCTAGTCTAGGTTTTCAAGCCCTGTCCCAGCTGAGAGAAGGCATGTCAGCGATCCAAGTTTTGCTTGCAATGTTGATGATCGCCGTGTACCTGGCGGTTTGCTTCTTGCTGCTTGCAGATACCGTTTCGCCACAATGGGCGCTATTTTTCATTGCGCTCCATGTTTTATATAGCGTTGGTGTGGTTTGGCTATATGCCTTTTTAAAGGTGACGGAGCGTGGGTGGGCTAATTTACTGATTCCACTTTTGACCACAACCTCGACGCTGGGCATCGCAATCTGGCTGCTTTTTCAGCCGGAACAGCGGATGAGAAAACGGCATCGAAACGATTGATGGATGAGGCGATCGCCTCCATTATCTGCCCGCTTAGCCCTATGGTCTGCCCGCATCGCCTCTGCGTTTTGCCGACCCCGACCCACTGACACAGCCCACCCTAATGAAAGGCGATTTGCAGAATGGACAGGTCATCGCTAAAGGTAGACACGCTTCCCTGACTGCGCACCGCTTGCAGTAGCTTGTCCAGATCGGGCGGGTCAGCACAGTCGGAGAGTACCTCAATAAAAGGATGTAAGCCCCACATGGGCTGCCCAGGCAGGCTAGGCAAGTCGTAGATGCCATCGCTGAAGATATATAGCAAGCTGCCGGGCGGAATCGTGCAGCGATCGCTCTCAAACACGGTATCAGGCATCATGCCAATCGGCACCCGCCGCATTCCCAGCAAATCGACCGCTGTCTGCTTTCCTGGTGGGCTGATCAAGCGGCCTGGCATCAGCACGGCAGGTGGGTGGCCGGCGCAGGCGTAGGTGAGCTGGCGCTTGACGCGGTTATATACGCCATACCAAATAGTGAAATATTTGTCGTGCTGGCTGTCCATTTGAAAGGCTTCATTCAGCGCCCGCAGCACGCCGTGGGGCTGATAGAAATTGACGTTTGGCAAAGACTGCGATCGCAGCAAGTTGAGCACCGTAATGGACGGCAGCGCCGCGCCCAGTCCATGCCCCGATACGTCTAGCAGGTACATCGCCAGATGGTCTGGATCGAGCCAAAAATAGTCGAAACAGTCGCCGCCGAGCTGGCTGGAGGGAATGAAGCGGCTGTCGATTTCGATGTCGCCAGTGGTGGGCACGGGCAAGAGCGATCGCACGTAGGAGGCCGCCTCCGACAGCTCTTTTTCCAGCAGGTGCTTTTGGGTTTGCAAATCTTCACTGAGCTGGTGCAGCCGCAGCCCAGCCCGCACCCGCGCCTGAAGCTCATTGATTTCAATCGGTTTGGCTAAAAAATCATCAGCTCCCGTATCTAGCCCCTGAATTCGATCTTCCACAGCGCTCTGAGCTGTGAGTAAGATGAAGAAGGTAGTAGACAGATCAGGGTTCGCCTTTACTCGACGACAGACTTCTAACCCGTCTAACCCTGGCATCACCCAATCCGACACGATTAGTGCGGGACGAAGCTTTTCGGCTAGCGCCAGTCCAGTCTTCCCATCGTCTGCGATCGCAACCTCATAGCCCTGAGATTGCAGTGCTTTTTTAAGCACAACTTGAATAATTGGGTCGTCGTCGATGATAAGAATCTGCGGCATGGGAAGACTAAGGCTGGAGCAATGACACCTTGACGATAGTTATTAAGATAAGCGTTTATGTCGTCCTCTTCCGGCTTTTCATCCCAGGAGACGAGGGTTTCCTGTGAAGTCCCACGCTCTAGATCCGCGCCTCGATCTGCCCAGTTGACTATGCTTCAGAGTGAGCATATCCAGGTTGAAACCCAACTGAGCAAGCTAAACCATGTTTTAGCCTGGTTTGACGGATTGCGACATGACACGATTCCAGAAATTGTCTGGCTTCAGTGTCAACTCGCGCTGGCCGAAGGGTTTACCAACGCCGTCCGCCACGCCCACCGCAACCGGCCGCCAGAAACCCCCATTGAAATTAGCGTCACAATCCTTAACGAGTTTCTAGAAATTCAAATCTGGGACTGTGGCCCGATGTTTAATCTGCGAAAGATGCTGGAGGCAATTCCAGACAAGGTCGATCGGGATGCTGCGGGAGGGCGGGGGCTGCTGCTGATGAAAAAGACAGCAGACATCCTAGAATATCGGCGATCGCCCGATCAGCGAAATTGTCTCCTATTTGTGAAACACTACACTAGACAGGACTAAACTCCACAAGACGAGAAATTAGGCGCGCCCATGACAGACATGCCGGCTCAATATGGCATTGTGCTAACGACCGCTGCTTCTCGCACCGAGGCAGAGGCGATCGCCCAAGTTCTCGTTTCAGAGCGCCTGGCCGCCTGCGTCAGCCTGCTGCCCATCCACTCGGTCTACACCTGGCAGGGCAAGCTGGAACAACAAGACGAGTGGCAACTGCTGATCAAAACCGACCTAACCCTGTTTCCAAGCTTAGAATCCAAAATCCGGGAACTCCACAGCTACGATGTTCCCGAACTGATTGCGCTGCCTTTGGCGGCTGGGTCTACGGATTATCTTGACTGGATCGGGCAATCGGTAAGAATAGGAGATCAGCGCTCGATAACCATAGGAATGTAAAAAAGAATGTAAAAAGCAGGGGACTCGTAGGGCGCGTCATCAATTCACCTCAGAACCCTTGAGGAATCAGCACTATCGCGCCCGCCCAAACAAACCAGGCTAGGGGCTGAAACTCCTCAGAAACCT
>RFIF01000502.1 GCA_003695655.1 Cyanobacteria bacterium J069 | reverse complement strand
GCCGATGCGCTTCGGCGGCTTCTGCCAGCGGAAACGTATGACTCAGCAGGATCTTCAGCTTGCCCTGGTCGATCCACTGGGCGCAGCGGTGCAAAATCTCTGCTTGGTGTGCCTGCGCCTGCGCCAAACCCTGGAGCATGGGCGTGAGCATCAGTTCAAAGCTGACCCGCAAGTTGCGATCGCGTGCGGTCTTCCAATCGGTTTGGGGAGCGGGCGCGAGAATCGACACCACATCACCATAGACCCGCGTCATCCCAAAGCACTGCGACAGGATGCCGCCGCCCACCGTGTCAAAGCTGACATCGACGCCAGTCCCAGCCGTCAACTCCATCACCTGGGCGATCGGGTCGGTGTGGCGATAGTCAATGGCTTTGGCGGCTCCCAGCTCAGCCACAAGCTTCGCTTTTTCTGCGGTGCTAATAGTGGTATACACCTCTGCGCCTGCCAGCCGCGCCAGTTGAATAGCCACATGCCCAACGCCGCCCGCGCCTGCCTGCACCAGCACGGTCTGCCCTGCCTGAAGCCGAGCGCGATCGTACAGCGCTTCCCAGGCAGTGATCAGCACTAGGGGAGCGGCGGCGGCTTCGGCAAAGCTGAGCGTTGTCGGCTTGGATGCAACAAATTGTTCCTCAACCACGGCAAACTCAGCGTAAGTTCCGGGCATACCGCCCAATCCGCCCTGGCAAAAATACACCGCCTCGCCGATGTGAAATTGCTTGACCTTAGCTCCGACAGCCTCCACAATGCCCGCGCCATCGCAACCCAATATTGACGGCAGGCGATCGGGAAAAAAGGTGCCCCGCTGGCGCAGCTTGGTGTCGATCGGGTTGACGCCTGCTGCTTTGAGGCGAACCAGCAGCGCCGTATCACTAGTCAACACTGGGTCGGGCACATCTTGCAGTTGCAGCACTTCCGGCGCGCCCGGAGCAGTCATCAGTAAAGCTTTCACCCTGAATCTCCTGAATCTGTGGCTAGAGTCTGTGGCTAGAGTCTGTGGCTAGAGTCTGTGGCTAGAATTTATAGCCAGTTGGCAAACCCGTAGCTTCCTGTGCAAGCAACTGGAGTGCAGTTAAGGTGAAGTTACGGTCTAGTCTGCTCTGAATTGTAAGGCCAGAGGCTGAAACCACACCCGGTATAGAGTCAGCAAGTTACACTAGGGCTATCTCTGATCTCGACGCCTCTGATCTCGACGCCGCCACCAGGGGCGATCGCCCTCACTGCGGGAAAGATAGAGAGAAGCCGCCAGCAGCGCCTAAACTGCACCGTAGGTCTGTTGCTCCTGGCTTGGTTTCGTCTGAACTTTGGAATCCTGTTTTTTGGCCCGACTGAAAACTGCAAGGTATGCGTGATTCTCGACCCCGTCTGCTGACAAATAAGACGCCTTTGTCTCGCACTGCTTTGACCCGCTCTGCTCGTCCCACCCGCGCTGCGGCAACTGGCGCACTGGCTGCGGTCTGGCTGACCTTGCAGGCGGTTATGGCTGCGCCGCCTGGTCTGTCGCAGTCCAGCACTGCCCGCTCTCAGGAACGCTTGAGCTACACCGGGCTGATCGAAAAGATTGAGGCTGGCCAGGTTGCCAGGATTGAGGTGGATTCCTCCCGAGGGGTGGCTCAGGTCTACCTCAAAGAGCGGAGTAACGTCTCTCAAGAAGTCACCCTGTTTGCTGACCCGGAAGATAATCAGGCGCTGCTAGAAGCGGCCCGAGATAACGATGTAGACCTGGATGCCCAACCCTCGCCAGACAGCAACGCTGTTTTCTGGTTCATTACTAATGCGCTGCTGGCGTTCCTGCTGATTGCTGGACTGATGATGATTCTGCGCCGCTCCAGCAATGCGTCGGGGCAGGCAATGAACTTTGGCAAGTCCCGCGCCCGCTTCATGATGGAAGCCAAGACCGGCGTGACGTTTGATAGCGTCGCGGGGATCGAGGAAGCCAAAGAAGAGTTGCAGGAAGTTGTGACCTTCCTGAAAAAGCCAGAGCGCTTCACCGCAGTCGGGGCCAAGATTCCTAAAGGCGTGCTGCTCATTGGCCCGCCAGGAACGGGGAAAACCCTGATGGCCAAGGCGATCGCCGGAGAAGCAGGCGTTCCTTTCTTCAGCATTTCTGGCTCTGAATTTGTAGAAATGTTTGTGGGTGTGGGCGCTTCCCGCGTCCGCGACCTGTTCAAAAAGGCCAAGGAAAACGCGCCCTGCATCATCTTTATTGATGAAATCGACGCGGTGGGTCGTCAGCGCGGCGCAGGCATTGGCGGCGGCAACGACGAGCGCGAGCAAACGCTGAACCAGTTGCTGACCGAGATGGATGGCTTTGAAGGCAACACGGGCATCATCATCATTGCGGCAACGAACCGCCCCGACGTGCTGGACTCGGCGCTGCTGCGTCCCGGCCGGTTTGACCGCCAGGTCGAAGTATCGCCGCCCGATGTGAAGGGTCGCCTGGAAGTCCTGCAAGTCCATGCCCGCAATAAGAAGATCTCACCGGATGTGTCGCTGGAGGCGATCGCCCGTCGCACGCCCGGATTCTCTGGAGCCGATTTGGCTAACCTGCTGAACGAAGCGGCAATTCTCACTGCTCGTCGCCGCAAGGAAGCCGTCACCATGCTGGAGATCGACGATGCGGTCGATCGGGTGGTGGCAGGGATGGAAGGGACGCCGCTGGTAGATAGCAAGAGCAAGCGGCTTATCGCTTACCACGAAATCGGGCACGCCATCGTTGGCACGCTGGTCAAAGATCATGATCCGGTGCAAAAGGTGACGCTAATCCCACGTGGACAGGCCCAGGGCTTGACCTGGTTTACCCCCAGCGAAGATCAGGCACTGATCTCTCGCTCCCAAATCCTGGCGCGCATTATGGGCGCTTTGGGGGGGCGCGCTGCTGAGCAGGTGATCTTTGGCGATGCCGAGGTGACAACTGGCGCAGGCAATGACCTCCAGCAGGTCAGCGGCATGGCGCGGCAAATGGTCACTCGCTTTGGCATGTCAGATCTGGGGCCGCTGTCGTTGGAAAGTCAGCAGGGCGAGGTCTTCCTTGGTCGGGACTGGATGACCCGTTCTGAATATTCCGAAGAAATTTCCGCTCGGATTGATGCACAGGTGCGTTCCATCGTGGAACATTGCTACGAAGAAACTTGCCGCCTGATTCGCGATAGCCGCGTCGTGATTGACCGTCTGGTGGATCTGCTGATTGAAAAAGAGACGATCGACGGAGATGAGTTTCGTCGGATTGTGGCTGAGTACGTGGATGTGCCCGAAAAAGAATCCTATGTGCCCCAGCTTTAGGGTAACTTTCCCCTAACTTTTTCTTCGTCTGGAGCCTCTTCCAGGAATACTCAACTGCCCGCCCGGTGCGGGCAGTTATTTCTTTCTAGAACTTCTTCTCCTAAGATTTAGGTGAAGCTGACCCCGGCCTGGGGCAAGAAACGAGGGCAGTGATGCTGGCAAGAGGTTCCATGAGTCTGGCTCGATTCCGAAAAACTCCCCACAGCGGCTATCACTGGACAAACGGCGGCAGCCGCTTTTTTGAAGGCTGGTATCTGCGGCTGATCCTGCCAGACTTGGCAGAAAGCTTTGCCTTCATGTACTCCATCGAAGATCCCCAAGGCGGCACGCCGTATAGCGGTGGCACTGCCCAAATCCTTGGCCCGCAGCATGAATATCTCTGCCGCACTTTCCCTGATGTGCGCGGCTTTTGGGGCGATCGCCATTCCTTCGCCCTCGGTCACTGGGGCAAACTGAAATCTCCCAAGCCGCTGGCTAAAGCCGCATTTGAACCTGAAGACTCGCGAGTTTTTTGCTTTGATCCATACGTCCAAGAAGGCTATCAGTTGACCGCTACCCTGCATCAGGGCATCCTGCACGACCCCAGCACCAACCAAACCACTCGCTGGCATTACAGGATTCAACCCATCTACGGCTGGGGCGATCGCGATCGCCCGCAGCAATCTACCGCTGGCTGGCTGTCGCAGTTTCAAATCTTTGAACCCGGCTGGCAAATCCTGATGGCTCACGGGCTGGCGACGGGTTGGGTGGAGTGGAAAGGCAGGATCTACCAATTTACCCAGGCCCCCGCCTACGCTGAAAAAAATTGGGGCGGCTCCTTTCCGCAGCAATGGTTTTGGATGCAGTGCAATGCATTTGCTGGCGAACCCGACCTGGCGCTGACGGCAGGCGGCGGGCGGCGGCGCGTACTGGGCTGGATGGAGTCCGTCGGCATGGTGGGGATTCACCATGGGGGCAAGTTTTATGAATTTGTGCCGTGGAATGCCGAGATTCGCTGGTGTGTGCAGCCGTGGGGCCGGTGGCAGATGCAGGCGGAAAATGCAGACTATGTCGTGGAGCTAACGGGAACCTGCGATCGCCCACCCACCAGCGTCCGCGTCCCCACCGCCGCAGGCATGGTCTTTGCCTGCCAGGATACGGCTCAGGGCAGCCTGACGGTGACGCTGTGGGAGAAACGGGGCGATCGCCGCTCTCCCCTCCTGCAAGCCCAGAGCCATCTTGCGGGGCTGGAGGTCGGCGGCGATTTTCAAGACGAGTAT
>RFIF01000501.1 GCA_003695655.1 Cyanobacteria bacterium J069 | reverse complement strand
ATGACGCTATGGGCGTCGGGCATGATATCTGCCGGGGTGCCAGAGGGGGCGATCGCCGACGCAGGGGCAACCCGTCCAGCGGGAACGGACTCCGGCAAGCGCTCTGCGTTTGGCTGAGTCAGCAGTTGTAGGAGGATTTTGCCAGGCGATTTGGGGCGCAGATTTGGCGGGTTGAATTGCACTGCTCCTGCTAGGGCTGGCGCGGAACGCGACATATCGATCGAATCAGCGGTAAACTGGGCGGCTGCTTCGACGGCTGACTCTAGCGGCGGAAAGTAAATGGCCAGGGCCGCTTCCTGAAATAGATTGGCGGCGATCGCCACGGGCCCCGCTTGCACCCACGCCATGAGCTGGTAAAACGCTTTCACAGGCAGCATAGTCGCCTCGCGCGGCATCGGCACGGGCAGCATCCGAGTTAGTCGATCCGCTGGCGACGGGGAAAGCGGGTTGGGCGACTGGAGCGCGAGTTCCCCCAATGCAGCATCGGTTGTAAAACTGCCGAGCGCCCCGGCTGCCCGGCTGCCCACCAGCCCCAGCCGCGATCGCTTGAGCCAGCGCCGCCTGGCCCTGCCATAGTCCGCCAGTTCCCAGATGATTTGCTGCCTCAGCCAGTACTGCTGTTGAGGCGACAGGTCGATCACGGCGTTCGTCGTGGTGACGAGGACTAAGTGGCGACTGTCTAGCCGCGAGGCAATGCCGCCAATTTCCGCCGGAGCATTACCCGCCAGCGTTTGGTCAACCAGTGGTTCTAGCTGGGACGCTGCTGCTGGCGTCAGCCCCATCTCTTCGGGAAGGGTGAGCAGGGAGCGGCCGTCCTCAATGTGCCTCAGTGGAGCGAGATCAGCCGCAGACCGGAGGGCGATCGCCCGCGAATCCTGATGAGTCTCAAGCAATTTGCCCAGCATGACAGCCAAACCCGCTGAGCGAATCGCCTTCAGCGTTTTGTGGATCGGCGCATCGGCAGGGGGTGGCGAGGCAGGTAGCGCGGGCTTTCCCTGCACGCTGCGTTTCACGTTTTCTAAAAACAGCCCCATGCGCTGGGTTGCGGGGCCCATCTGTCGCCCCACTAGCCGCATCGACTGAAACGCCACATACACCGGATACAGAACCACCTGCGCCCCCAGGGCCACGGCATCGGCCGCCTGCCGCAGCCAGCGCGCCGTGCGATCGCCCACGCGCAACCGCTGCCGAGACAAGTAGCTCAGCAAACGACTTTGGAAGCGACCAGAGGCGGGCATTAGGAATTGGGGGTTAGGGGTTGGGGGTTAGGCGCAAGGCAACTGAACTAAACCGAGGAAACTCATCCAAAAACGAACTTACCGAGTGCATTGCCTCTACGGAGCTAGACAGGGAGAACCTTGCCGCGCAGGTTGGCGGGGGGCTGGATGCCGTAGCGGTGTAGCAGGGTGGGCAGGATGTCGTAGAGAGTTGTTCCTTGCAAGACCTGGCCGCCCTTGGGCTGGGTGGGGTCGTGGAAGATCATCAGCCCAAAGGGCGCATGGTTGGCGTCGTCGGGGCCAGTGTCATTATTTGTAGTGTAAAGCGCGCCGTCGCCGACTGTGCCCACAGAGCGCCAGGCCAGTTCGTCAAAATAGGCGATCAGGTCGGGGGCGACGCCGCGCACCTTTTGATAAATCTGCTGGGGTTTCATGATGCGATTGGGCATGGGCTGGCCGGTGGGTGTGGGAATGCTGGCGAGGAGGTCGGCGAGGTGCGATCGCTCTTGCTCATACTCCGCCAGGGGAATCACGCCCTGCGGTTCACGCCCCTGCACATTCATGAAAATCCGCCCGTAGTAGCCGCCCGCGCCCCAGGCTTTGGTTTTGCTCCAGTCCACCTCCACCTGATCCAGCGGCACCGGGCTAGGGGGCGGCTCCTTCAGCGTCAGATACCCCCACTTAATCAGCCACTCATTAACGCAGATGCCGCCCAGCAGCGGTCGCGCCCCGTGATCCGACACCACCAGCACAGCGGTTTCCGCATCGCACTTGGCCAAAATTTCGCCCACGCGCCGATCGACATGGCAATAGTAGTCGTGGATGGCGTTGGCAAAGGGCGACCCCGGCTCGTGCTGCGGATGGCTGGGGTCCATCGGCTTCCAGAAGGAATGGTGGATGCGATCGACGCCCATGTCCACCAGCATCAGAAAATCGGGCTGGTCGCGGTTGATCAGCTTTTCTGCCAGGTCAAACCGCTGATTGCAGAGGTCGTAGATATTCTGCAAAATCCGCGCCTTTTCCTCCGAGCGAAAGTCCGGCACATCTAGCAAAAAGTCGGGCATCCATTCGGTGATTTGGGCGGCTAGCTCCGGCGGGTGCGTGTAGGGCGTGTCGCGGTTGGGTGTGAGGAAGCAAGAAACGAGGGAGCCATTCACGGGGTAGGGGGGCGAGGTGCCAGGAACGCTGAGCGCGGCCACCGTCCAGCCGGCATCGCCTAGCAGATCCCACAGGCGCGGAAACTTGACGGCGCGACCATCGGCGATCGCCATCTTGTTATAGCTGCGATCGGCCCGGTTGCGAAACCCGTAAATGCCCAGTTCTCCCGGATCACGCCCGCTCATCATGCAGCTCCACGCCGGAACGGTAATAGCAGGCGTGCTGCTTTCCATGCGCCCATAGCTGCCCTGCGCCATTAGCCGCGACAGGTTGGGTAAATCCTGTCGCCAGCGCTCAAAGACGAGAGATGGCTCCATGCAATCCAGTCCGATAATCAGCAGGCGCGGTTTGGGAGAAGGCATAAGCATGAGTGAGGAATTTTCTAACTCTATCGTCTCGAAGCCTGGGACAGGTTGTCTGTCGCGCCAGCGCTTGCCAATTCCGATATTTTGCCTCTATTTTTGCGGCTGCGCGTCTAACCTGGGGATCTGCATACTTGGTGAACTCGCGCCTGGTGAACTCGCGCCTGGTGAACTCGCGCCTGGTGAACTCGCGCCACAATGTCCAGACACAGGCGCATCTGCCCAGACTGACTTGCATCTGACTTGCATCTGACTTGCATCAATCCTGACTCAGCCGACCCAGCATCTCAGGAAGGCTTAACTGGCGGCTAGTTCGCCCCGTTTCCAGTCTGCGTAGGCGGCATAGACGCCCCTGACGTTGTACCAGTTGAGAAACACGCGGGCGATTTCTAACGCAAGTTGTGGCTTGCCCTGGTCGATCAGCCATTGCAGCAGCGGAGCCATCGTCCGCTCGTTGAGCCGGCCGCCGACCGACAGCACGCCCCACAACACCCGATGCAGCCAGGTCATTTGGATCATCAGGCGCACATCCCAGGTGGGGTGCTTTTGATAAAACAGTACGCCCATCCGCCCGCGCTGAATTTCCTTGTCGATTAAGTTGGGAATTTGGCTGAGGGCAAAGGGCGGGTGCCAGTGGTAGCCGACGGCAGCGGGACATTTCACCAGCGTCAGCCCTAGCGCCTTGAGGCGGACGCCCAGTTCTAGATCCTCCCAGCCGTAAAGCTGGAAGCGCGTGTCGAACAGGCCCGCTTGCTCTAGCCAGCGACGGGCGATCGCCACATTGCCCGTGGCAAAATAAGCCGCCGAAAAGTCCGTCACTTTAAACGGTTCCGCCGTCGGGTCGTCAAAATTGCAGGTATTGATGACGCGACCGTAGGTAAAGAGGCGATCGCTCCCCAGCCGCGCGGCCCCGTCCACCAGCGCATCTGCGTGCGACTGCAAAAAAACCTCCGTCACCACGAGATCGCTGTCGATGAAGATAATCATGTCGCCCGCTGCCTTTTCTACGCCCAGGTTGCGCGCGGCGGCTGGGCCCTGGTGGTCTTGCAGAAACAGACGCACATGCGGCAGGTTGTCAGCCTCAGCCTGGAGCCAGCCGACGGTTTCATCCGTGGAGCCATCGTCTACCACGACGACCTCATAGCCTTCAATCACGCTATCTGAAGGGATGACCTGCTCTTCGAGCGATCGCAGGCACTTTTCCAAGATCGGCTTACGGTTATAAGTCGGAATGACAATGCTAAAGAACACGCTTCCCCTCAGGCAATTTCTGAATCAGGCAATTGTGATGCTGGTTCTGGCCTTTGCTCTGGCTTTTGCTCTGGCTCTGGCGATCGCCCGCCCAGTCATTTCTAGACCGCCCAATCGGTTCGAGGCAACCACATCAAGGCAGCCATATCGAGGCAACCACAGCCCCCTCATCTGAGCTTAGCGTAGGGCTGGCGCGACCTGCCTCAGGTAACTGGGCTAACTGGGCTTAAACTGGGTTGGCTCTGTCAAAGGCTGGCTATTCCTGAATCCGAACGCCCACCACCGGAGCGTTAAACCGGAAGGTTTGCCCTTCTAGCTCGATCGGCGTGCCCACTTTGACCTTGTTGTTGCCCAAGACTGGGCCGTCATCCGTAATCTGGGCATCGCCCGACAGCGTAATCATCATATCCAGCGTGATGTCTAGCTCAGGACGCGGGTCGGGGCGAGAGATGACGGAGCCATCCGGCTGGGGCACTGCGACCGAGCGCGGAAGCTGCTTCACACCGACCACATCAAGCTCCCCATAGGGCTGGTTGCGGATGATCACATTTACCGTTTTGCTGTCTTGCAAAGACTGCACTAGCGCTGCCGGGTCGCTTACCGTCAGCCCGCGCACCACGGCATCAACTTGTACAGTCTTGGTTTCCACGCCGAGCTGCGCCACCGAGGAACCAGAGGTTCCGGGCACCAGAAAAACTGCTACTGCGACCAGCAGCAGCACCAAAGCTGCCCCCAAGTCCAGGATATTGACCTTGCCAAACAACCGTCCTTTTGAGTCGAGAATAGCCATATCTGAAGTGTTCTAGCTAACGCAATACCAGGTTAAATCCAATGCTTGCCAGACTGCCCATGCAGCAAGACTCTGCCAGAGTAGCATGATGCGATGCCACTGGTGCAGGCGGCTAGACATCCCTCAAAAGCAGGAATTCCTTGCAAAGCTCTGGAGTGGGAATGAAGCCAATTTGAACGCGAGTGATGGGGTAATGGCGCGATCGCCCTCGCAGCAATTTTCGCAGACGTAGCATCTCAGCAACAGGCAGCCTTATTGTCTCCTCTTAAAAAGGCTAGTTAAGAAAAAAGGCTAGTTAAGAAAAGCTAGAAAATGCTATGGGAGATTAAAGTCTATAGGAAGCGGAGAGGGGCGCAAGCAGATTATGCAATCGGGGAGAGTGATTTCTAAAGTGATTTCTGAAAAGATTGTGGAACGCTAGAAAAGGCGATTCCTGATCAGTGACTCCGTTATTTTGGGACGCTCGCCGATGCAACAATTTGGTGTCTTTTTGCGTCTCGATTCTCAATGACTACCTGGGACTCCTGCCTGGGACTCCTGCCTGGGACTCCTGCCTGGGACTGCTTGGTCAAAGCAATCTGCGATATTCGCAGCGTGCTAATAGACAACGCTGAGACTCCATTTGGGGTTTGTGTCCTCACAGATTTCCTCACAGATTTTAGGAAGCTTAACTCTGAGCGATCGCCCGTCAACACTCCACCTCTGGCACAGCATTATGGTTAATCCACTCCTTCACCGATTCGGCAATCTGCGCCGCCGCTGGCTCTATGGGCTGATGGCAGCCGTTATGGCCACTGGGCTAATCGTGCTCAGCCCATCGCCTTCTCAGGCACAAGTACCACGCTGGATAGAACTGCTGATTCGCGGGGCGCAGGTCATTCAGCTTTCCAACATGTCGGAGCGGCAAGAACTAGATCTGGGGCGACAGATTAACCAGCAATTGCTGACACAGCAGTTTCGGCTTTATCGCAACTCAACCGTGACCGAGTATGTCAACCGTGTTGGACAGAGACTGGTGCCCCACAGCGATCGCCCCCAGATTCCTTACACCTTCCAGGTCGTTGAAAGCAATCAGATCAACGCCTTCGCTACGATGGGCGGCTATGTCTACGTCACCACTGCCATTTTGCAGGCGATGGACAATGAAGCAGAACTGGCAGGCGTGTTGGGGCATGAGATTGGGCACATTGCCTCACGCCACTCAGTAGAGCAATTGCGCGATCGGGCGATCGCCGCCGGAGCCGCTCGCGCCGCCGGACTCGACCGCAACACCGCCGTCGCTTTAGGCGTCGAACTGGCCGTCAACCGGCCCAATAGCCGCCGCGATGAATATGAAGCCGATGAGCGCGGACTCAACAACATGATTCGGGCGGGCTATGCCCCCATTGGCATTGTTAGCTTTATGGAAAAGCTCCAGCAGCGGGGCGGCTCAGTGCCCACCTTCCTCAGCACCCACCCCAACTCTGGCGAACGCGCCACCCGGCTGCGGCAGATGGTTGACGCCACCGCGATTAACCAGGGTACCGGGCTAGACCAGACTGACTATCGCAACCAAATCCGACCGCTGGTACGCTAGCCGAGCCGTTTCGAGCGGGGCAGCCGAGTGTTATAAAACAAGGAAAAAGGGAGCTAGATTAAGATTTGGCTCCCTTTTGCGGTTATTTTGCGCTCATTACGTGCTCACTACGCACTCATTCCACTGGCGCTTAAATCAGGCGACACTGGCGTTGTCGTGGGGATTCAGCCAACGCCAGTCTGCCTACAGATGGGGCTAGCCTCCCCTGCTCACAGGGACGCCGTTTGCAGTGTGAACACCGTTGGCGGCAGTTTTGCCATTGCCGTTTTTGCCCTTGTGATGCCCATTGGCCCGCCGGGGCTGAATCACGCCATAGCCGCCGTGGTTGCGCTCATAGATCACGTTGATTTCGCCCGTTTCCGCATTGAGAAACATGTAGAAATCGTGATCGACCAGCTCAAGTTGCTCAAGCGCCTGCTGTACAGTCATCGGGGGCATGGCGAAGTATTTGCTGCGCACCACCTCGGACGGCAGTTCGGGTTCGCGATTGGTGATGAGATCCGTGTCAATGGGCTGATAGGCAACGACCTCAGCCGTGCGAATGGGGGTGTGGGTGTTCCGCTTTTCTTTGAATTTGCGGAGTTGACGGCTGATCTTGTCGGCGACGAGATCGATGCTGGCATAGAGGTTTTCGCTGCTTTCTTCTGCCCGCACGATGGCACCGTTGGCGTAGATGGTCACCTCAGCCGTTTGTCGAGGGTTGATCCGGGGGTTGCGAGCTACCGATAGACAAACATCCACTTCGGTCGTCAGGTTCTGAAAATGATTGACGGCTTTCTCAACTTTCTGACGAACGTATTCATGGAGTGCATCCGTAATCTCGATGTTTTTGCCCTGGATGACAAGCTTCATAGAGCTTCCTCCCCTTAATGGTGGGTATTCAATTACCCTGTTGTAGTGGGTATGTTTTCACCCTAGCACCTTGTATTCTGGACGACGAATTCGTTACATAATGCTTTGCAAGCTGTGATGATTCTTGATTTGTTGGTGGGTGGGCAGCGCTGTTTGTATGGCTATGAAACTTTCGTCAAATCCAGACTCTAGCCGCTTTTGTACCCTTTTAGAACCTGGACTAACGCCCTATGCAACGGCTTGGGGCTGGCAGCGATCGCACTTGGCTCGTCTGATTCAGCAGCCAGAATCCGCAGATGTGTTGATGCTGCTAGAGCACCCGCCTGTTTATACGCTGGGGCAAGGGGCTACTCTCGACTTTGTAAAGTTCGATATCGAACAGAGTGCCGTCCCAGTGCATCGAGTTGAACGGGGCGGCGAGGTGACGTATCACTGTCCGGGGCAGCTTGTAGGCTACCCAATCTTGAACCTGCGGCGCTATCAGCAAGATTTGCACTGGTATCTGCGGCAGCTTGAGGAGGTACTGATCCGGGCGATCGCCCCGCTCGGACTAACGGGTGAACGGATTGACGGGCTAACGGGCGTGTGGGTAGAGGGACGCAAGGTGGGCGCGATCGGCGTCAAGGTCAGCCGCTGGATAACGATGCACGGCTTTTCGCTGAATGTCTGCCCCGACTTAAGCGGCTTTGAGGCAATTGTGCCCTGCGGCATTGGCGATCGCCCAGTGGGTCGCTTAGCCGAATGGATACCGGGGATCAGCGTGGCAGACATACAAGGGGCGATCGCCCAGGCTTTTGCGGAGGTGTTCGAGGTACAGCTTCAGCCTGATGGCATAACCGTAAAAGATCTGTAAATAGATTGGCATCTCTCCGGATTTTTTCGTATCTTCAAGAAAGAGGGTGTTTCTCAAAATTCCGCAGCATTGCTGACGCATTGCAACAGATGTCGCAGTTGATGCGACTAATGCGATTTGACAGGATGGGATGCGACTGTCTCGATTGCCGGACATCGCGCTACCCCCACGCCGCCCCAAACGGAGCCCAGCCAAACCCCAATAAGATCAGGACTTACGCAGTTGAAACGAGTTTTATAGATTCTGGATAATTTTTCGCGGGCGCAGCCCGCGAAAAATTATTCAACT
>RFIF01000500.1 GCA_003695655.1 Cyanobacteria bacterium J069 | reverse complement strand
GACTTACGCAGTTGGATGATTTTTCGCGGGCGCAGCCCGCGAAAAATCATCCAGAATCTATAGAACTCGTTTCAACTGCGTCAGTCCTGTCTAACTAACTTTTTGGGTGTCTCTGAATTTTTATCAGACTTTTTTTATCAGACTTAGTTAAATGACAAATGCTTCCGCAGCGCTGGCTGTGCCCACGGAAACCTGCACCTGAAATTGCTCTCCCGACGCACCGCTAAACTGAAGCTGGAGATAGTCTTCGAGCGTTGTGGCGCGGGCTTCCAGAAACACGGCCCCCAGCTCGTCCAAGATTTGCAGGTGCGTGTCGGTGGGCAGTTGGGCGGTGCCAGGGCTGGGGTGAAGCTGGACGCAAATTTGGGTCTGCTCAGCACCTGGACTCAGCTCAATCACCAGCGGCAACGAAACGCCCACATCGATCAGTTTGGCGCGGCGCACCATAGCATTGCCAAGCTGACGAAAGGCATAGGCGGGGCTGAGCTGTTCGGCGCTGAGCAGCATGTCCACAGCGCTCCAGCCGGCGTCAAATGCGCCTTGCAGCCATTGACCCAGATGATTGAGGTTGGCGTTGAGATTGGCACTGGCCCGCGCCAGAGTGGTGGATACCATCGGGCGCAGCAGCCGATCGAGGTGATCCATTAAGTCTTCCGGAGGCTGGATCTGTCCGAGAGACAGGGTGGGGCCGCTGCTGCCGGGAACCAGCGCTGGCGTAAATCCCAGAATAGAGGCGAAGCGCTGGGACTCATCTATCTGAACCGCGACATAGCCAATGCGATCGCCCCACACCTCCGGCGGCACCGGACAAGGCGTCGATAAATCAGCCACCGGGCGGCACTCCAGGCGGCCCGCGCCGACCACTTCCAGATCGGCAACATCGGCGGCTAAACGGGCGATCGCATTCCAGCTATCCCCCTGTGGCAAATCCGTATCGATCCCCATCATTTGTAAATAATCATTCACAACCCACACCGCCAGCGTATTGCGACGCACTTGTGCCGCTTTTGTGGGGTTGGGCTGCTGACTCGCAAACTGTTGCGCTAGCTGTCGAGCAGCCTCAGGCAAAGGTAGCGTCAACGCAAAATCTTCAATATGGGCAGCGTCTTGTGTCATAGGGTTAACCTCGGGCAAATCCTCCTTCATAGATATCCCTCTGACTCACCAAATTTACGCAGCCGGGGCAAACACTGCCGCTGATAAAAACTACTCAGTGTCGAAATTGGCAGCCCAAACTCTGCTGCAATGTCCTCCCAGCTTGCTTCCGGCGGTAGTCGTCGCAGCAATAGCACCTGACAGCTCACGTCGGGTCGCCCTTTGATGTGGGTTTTCAAGAGTTCGCCGCTGGCATCTGTCTCTACCCATTCCCGCACCTCCCGCAGAATAGGCGGCACATCGGGTTTGGCGGCCAGGTTATCCACCGGGTCAACCAGATCTCCCGCTTCCCCCGATCGCAGCGCCATGCCCCGCACCGCTGCCCGCCGCGATTCTTGCTCGCGCCCTTGGATGTAGAAATCTTGCAGCCGCCGCTTCAGGTAAGCGCTAAGCCAGGTGACGACGCTGCTCTGAGTCGGGTCATATTGCCGGCCCGTGGTGGCTTCGCAAACATTCTGGCAAAAATAGACCCAGGTTTGCTGCAACGCATCTTCATAGTAGGCAACGTTCTCACGCCACAGCTTGCGGGAGGCTAACCGAATGACCTTGGTCAATGCCCGCTGACGCTGGGGGCTGCCGGGAGGATGGCGGCAGGCTTCGATGACTAATTCTTGCAGTTCATCCATGTCAGAGGTTGGGGGCGAAGGGGTGGGCTTAAGGCATGTGGCTTCACAACACTAAGCGCAAAACTAAGCACAAAAGTAAGCGCAAACAGGTCTAGCGGTCAGCGTGCTGAAGCAGGGCGGACTGACACCTAACACCGGATACCCAACACCTGACACCTGAAGCACTGTTCAGGAATGTTTTTACTCCTATCACAGTTCTGTGTTCTATACAGTTCTAGATTTTAAGATTCCGCAGGGCGCGTGCCAGTTTGGCTAGTGGTTAGGGTGAGCCTTGGCGTATCCGCCTCAGCTTTTCTTTTATCTTTGATTGCTGCTATGGCTGCTATGGCTGCTCTGCTACGGCTGCTGTGGCTGCTACGGCCTCTAGCAGGCGAGCCACTAGCACCAGGTCTTTGTCGCCGGGGGCGCGCTCGACGCCGCTAGAGAGATCGATGCCGTGGGGCTGAGCCTGCTGGAGCGCGTGCTGCACGTTGGCGGGGGTGAGTCCGCCTGCCAGCAGCCACGGACGACCGGGGTTAAACCGGTTCAGCATGGCCCAGTCGAGCGTTGCGCCAGTGCCGCCGTAGAGGTGGGGATGGTAGGCATCGAGCAGCAGCGTGTCGATGTGGGGGGCGTAGACATGGGCAAGATCGAGCGTGGCGGCCTCGCGCACCCGCAGCGCCTTGATTAGTTCGACTTGGGGCAACGCCTGGCGCACCTGCTGGCAGAAGGCGGGCGACTCGTTGCCATGAAGCTGGACGGCAGTGAGGTGGGCGATCGCCACGACTTGCTCAATCTCCTCAACTGTTGCATCTACAAACACGCCGACCCGATCGATCGGGAAGTCGGGCAGCAGCGCCTCGGCGATCGCCCGAATTTGCGTCGGGCTGACATAGCGTGGCGAAGCAGTAGCACAGATGAATCCCAGCGCCGAAGCCCCCAATTGGGCGATCGCCCGTCCCTGATCGGGTTGGGTAATGCCGCATATTTTGACGCGCAACGGGGCACTGAGTTTCGTCGCGGCTCCGTCTGCCGCAAGGGAGTGGGTAGAACTCTGCATAGTTTTGTATCAGCGCTGCTCCAGACTGTTAACTCTTTCAACAAATTGTGTTTCTTTGGTCGCGTCTCTCTAAGATCAGGATTGGTTTCACAGCATGTCTTTTACACATGTTTTTCATGCATGTCTGGCACGATGTCTTGGTCTGAATCCGATGCGTCTCCTTGACATGATTTGTCCAACTCGACAGGGGGAAAATTCACATTGTTTCACGTTGCGTTTCACACTCCACTGCTTGCGACTGCTACAACGACCCCTTGGTCGATTAACACCGCCATTGTGATGATTGCAGCCAACCTGTTTGCGATCGCCATCGGCTACTACGCTATCCAAAAGCGGGGCGCTGGCCCGGCTCTGCCCGTCGAGCTACCCGCCATGTTTACCGGCTTTGGATTGCCAGAGCTATTGGCTACCATGAGCTTTGGGCATTTGCTAGGGGCTGGGTTTGTGCTGGGGCTATCCAATGCAGGGCTGCTCTAGAGCACCACTTGAGAGCACCACTTGTTGGGTTCTAGTTCTAGCTCCAAAGAGAACTGCCTGAAATCAAGATCAGCCCGCCCTATAGAACAGTCCAAGTAGAACAGTCCAAGAAGCCTCAGGGGATGACGCATGGGGCGTTTATCTAACCCGTTATCCCCTGCTGGCACCAGCACTGCAAGCGCTGCCCCGTTCTCCTCTTCACCCGAGGTTCCGAAATTCGTTCCGCCTCTCAAATTCGCTCTGCCTCTCTTGGCGATCTGCTAGCTGCGCCCTTGATTCCCAGCCTTGATTCCCAGCCTTGATTCCCAGCCTTAATTCTCAGTATGTCCTGCTTCCAGGCATTCTGATGGCCGCACCGCTTCACCCACCAGAATGCAGCCCCAGAACCGCCAACTGGCCCGCAGCAAACCCAGCGTTCTTCATCATGTTATAGAGAACTGAGAACCGGATGAAAGCAGAGCCGGATGAAAGCACCGGATTTTGAAGCGGGTGCAGCCAGATTTGCTCAACGCGCTGCATCTGTTTTTGAACCCAGCCTAGTAGAATGAAAGCAAGCTCTAACATCCTTGGCAGGGTGCTTAGAGGGGCGGCATTGAGTAGGGTTAGCTAGAGGGTGAATAACGTCGCTTTCAGTTAGTTTCAGTTGGTGCGCCTAGGGCGCGTCATCAATTCACCTCAGAACCCTTGAGGAATCAGCACTATCGCGCCCGCCCAAACAAATCAGGCTAGGGGCTGAAACTCCTAAGAAACCT
>RFIF01000499.1 GCA_003695655.1 Cyanobacteria bacterium J069 | reverse complement strand
AGGTTTCTTAGGAGTTTCAGCCCCTAGCCTGGTTTGTTTGGGCGGGCGCGATAGTGCTGATTCCTCAAGGGTTCTGAGGTGAATTGATGACGCGCCCTAAGACTGGGGCAACGAGTTTGAAAATTCTTAAATTTTTCGGGAAGAGTGCTCGCTTTGGGCAATTCCTAAATTTCTACAAAGCCTTGACAGAAAAGCACTTTGGCGTGATGACGGATACATGCTGGGCTAACTTCACATTGCATAATACTCTCAAAAATTGCCCATTCACTCTCAAATCTGCTTTGGCTCACTTGACCCGCGAGCACGGTTCTCGCATCATCACAGTACCTCCTGATCCAGATCTCTTGATCTGTCGATCGCCCCTCGGAGCTTGCTGCACCCTCTACCTCTTCTATCTAACTAATATGCGTCGGGCTAACGCATCGGGCGTGAATTGACCCACGTTTGAGAACCTTAACTTAAAAAAATGCTTTAAGTTTGAGCTTGAGGCCCTAATAGATTTTCCGGCGATCGCCCCTGTCCAATCTCCGTCCTCTCCCTGCCTGCCTACTCCCGGTTTAGATTTCTGGATTTCTTGGATTTCATAGAAAACTCAATGGATTTGCTGTTTAAGATGCCCCTGTTTATGCCACCTTGCGTCTTTCCGCTGCTGATGCAGTTCAGCCTGCCCCCGCTGAACGACCACAATTTGCCCTATCCCGACACGATGCACCCGATCGTGGTTCACTTTGTGATTGCGATGGCGCTGTTTGCGGTGCTGTGTGATGCGATCGCCTTTTTCACCAAAAACACGCGGCTCTATGAAGTGAGCTGGTGGAACCTGTTTTTTGCCACGCTCTCGATCTTTATCGCCATCATCTTTGGGCAGGTAGAAGCGGGGCTGGCCGAGCCATACGATGCGGCTGTGCCCGTGCTGAATGCCCATACAGTTCTGGGCTGGTCGCTGTCGGCGATTTTGGCCGGCATGACGGCATGGCGATTTATCTTGCGATCGCGCGACCCCGCCAAGCTGCCTATTCCCTACCTGGGCGCTGGCGTGGTGCTAGTGGCGCTGGTATGTGTGCAGGTCTATTTGGGCGATAAACTGGTATGGGTGTACGGGCTGCATACGGTGCCCGTGGTGGAGGCGATTCGCGATGGAGTGCTGTAAATGAATCCAGAATTACTCGAACAACTGGGGTCACAGCTCGGCCCCAACGGGCTGCCCTATACCATCCCGATTCATCCCAACCTGGTTCACATCACGCTGGGCCTATTCATCATCGGCATCGCGTTTGACTTCGCCGGAGCCTTCTTCCCGCTGGAAAAGTCTCTGCTAAAAATGCTCTCGCTGACGGCAGTGCGCTCTAATTTCTTCGACGTGGGCTGGTACAACGTGCTGGCCTCGTCGGTGATTACCTTTTTCACGGTGGCGGCTGGCTTTTATGAAATGCTGCTGGCCACCCCGCAGGCGGGCATCAAAAGTGCCTGGGGTCTGGAAGCCATGCCCACCATGCTGATGCACGGCGTCGGTGGCGTGTTTCTGCTGGCGATCATCGTCGGTATGACGGTGTGGCGGGGGTTCCAGCGATTCGCCTGGCGCAAAGACATGGGTCGCCAGGTGCAGTGGAGCTATCTATTTGCAGGCGTGGCCGTCCTCGGCTTTATGTTTGTCCACGGCACGCTGGGTGCCCAACTGGCCGCAGAGTTTGGCGTTCACATTACCGCTGACGAGTTGCTGCGCCTGGGCGAAGACCCAAATCTGCTGCTGAAGTAATTCCGAAGGAGTCATGATGAATTTGAAAACCATCATCGGAATCGGAGCCTACGTTGCGGTTCTGATTGCAGCCAGCCTCTGGGTCGGGCAGCAAGCTTACGGCTGGCTGCCGCCCCAGGCCACGGCCGAGTCGATGCTGATCGACGACCTATTCAGCCTATTTTCGACCATTGGCGCGTTTGTATTGCTCGGCATTGCGGGCGTTGTGCTATACACCGTCTTCACGCAGAGCGTCAGCCGCTTCGACACCAGCGACGGCCCGCACATGGAAGGCAACATTAAGCTAGAAATTGTGTGGACGGCAATCCCCCTGCTGCTGGTGTTTTTTCTGGCGGGCTATAGCTACCAGACCTATCAGCAGATGGCGGTGCGCGGGCCAATGGATCTGGTGCATCTGCATCACCTGCCGGGCAGCACGCCGACCGCTTACGCAGCCGAGATGGAAACTGAACCCGTTGAGGAAGTGGAGGTCTACGCGAAGCAGTGGGCCTGGACGTTTCGCTATCCCGATACGGGCGTTGTCAGTTCTGACCTGCATCTGCCGGTAAATCGGCGCATCCGCCTGCTGATGACGGCTGATGAAGTAATCCACGGGTTTTACGTGCCCGCCTTCCGACTCAAGCAAGACATTATGCCAAAGCGCGTGACGGAGTTTGAATTTACACCCATCCGCGAAGGCACCTATCGGCTGAATGACTCCCAGTTTAGTGGCACTTATTTTGCGATTATGAAAGCCAATGTCGTGGTGGAGTCGCCAGAGTCCTATCGCCAGTGGTTGGCCAGTGCGGCGGCTCAGCCTGCGGTGCCTGCTGAAAATCCAGCCTACTCGGAATACACCAATAAGCGGCTGAAGCGCTTTGGCGGCTGGAAGACGGTTGAACCCGCTACACCGCCGCTGGTGAATGCCATATCGGAGAGTTAGGTTACACGGAGTTAGGTTTCACTTTGCTAGGTTTCACTTTTTTTGGTTTTTATCGGGCGATCGCCTCCCTCCACACTCCCCACTTCTCCGCAATCTCAACCTTTTGATGACGCCCCCGCTCTCAACCCAGGCAATAGATTCATGACAAACGTCCCCGTTGAAGGAATCAAAATTCCAGATATCGCCCATCCCGAACCTCAGAACAACTGGCGAAAGTATTTCAGCTTCAGCACTGACCACAAGGTAATTGGCATCCAATACCTGGTCACATCCTTTGTGTTTTTCTTGATCGGCGGGCTGCTGTCGATGGTGATTCGCGCTGAGCTGATTACGCCCCCAGCGGATCTGATCGATCGCACGCTTTACAACAGCATGTTCACCATGCACGGCACGATCATGATCTTCCTCTGGATCTTTCCGTCGCTGGTGGGGCTGGCCAACTACCTCGTGCCGCTGATGATCGGGGCCCGCGACATGGCCTTTCCCCGACTCAATGCGGCAGCATTTTGGATGGTTCCGGTCTTCGGCATTTTGCTGATGACCAGCTACTTCTTGCCTTCCGGCACTGCCCAGGCGGGCTGGTGGTCTTATCCACCTGTCAGCACGCAAAACCCGACCGATAGCGTGATCACGGGCGAGTTCATCTGGATCTTGGCGGTGGCCATTTCCGGGGTGTCGTCTATCATGGGCGCGGTCAATTTCGTGACGACGATCGTGCGGATGCGCGCCCCCGGCATGACCTACTTTCGGATGCCCGCCTACGTGTGGACCGTGCTGAGCGCTCAGCTCATCCAGCTTGCGGCCTTGCCTGCACTCACAGCGGGCGCGATTATGCTGCTGTTTGATGCCGCTGCGGGCACGGCTTTTTTCAATCCTGAGAAGGGCGGCAACCCGGTATTGTTCCAACACTTCTTCTGGTTCTATTCACACCCGGCGGTTTACGTTATGGTGTTGCCCATCTTCGGCGTGTTCTCAGAGATATTCCCGGTCTATTCGCGCAAGCCGCTATTTGGCTACAAAGTAGTGGCCGTATCGTCGCTGCTAATTTCGGGCGTCAGCGTGCTGGTGTGGGTGCACCATATGTATGCCAGCGGCACGCCCGGCTGGATGCGGATGCTGTTTATGGCGTCCACGATGCTGGTCGCCGTGCCGACGGGGATTAAGGTGTTTGCCTGGGTCGCCACTATCTGGAAAGGCAAGCTGCGACTGGATACGCCCATGCTGTTTTGTCTGGGTGCGCTGCTCATGTTTGTGTTCGCAGGTGTAACGGGGGTGATGCTCGCCTCTGTGCCGATTGATATTCACGTCAACAATACTTACTTCGTGGTAGGTCACTTTCACTACATCGTGTTTGGCACGATCACGATGGGCATGTTTGCCGCCCTCTATCACTGGTTCCCGAAGATGACGGGGCGCATGTATTTTGAAGGGTTGGGCAAGGTGCATTTTATCCTGGCATTCATTGGTACAAACCTGTGCTTTTTGCCGATGCACCTGGCAGGTCTGCATGGCATGGTGCGGCGTGTCTCGTCCTATGATCCAGAGTTTGCCTTTTCCAATGTTTTAGCCAGTCTGGGTGGATTCCTGCTGGGTATGTCTACGATTCCCTTCATCCTGAATATGGTGGGTTCCTGGGCCCAGGGTAAGCCCGCGCCGGATAACCCCTGGCGGGCGATCGGGCTGGAATGGCTCGTATCATCGCCGCCCCCCGTCGAAAACTTTGAAGCCCTGCCGATCGTGGTGTCTGGGCCTTACGGCTACGGCAAGTCCGATCCGCTGGTGGAAAATGCAGCGGCGCTGAAAGAAGGATGAGTTTGTGCTGCGTGTCACGCAGTACCAACTCATTTTCCAGTTCTTCCCCCTTTACCCTAGACCTGCTTTATGGATAGCTCTATCTCGACCGAAAAATCTGACGTGGCGATCGCCGCCCATGCTGCCCACGCCCACGAAGAAGACCACGCGGGTAACAGCATGTTTGGCTTCATCGTGTTTCTGCTGTCGGAGAGCGTCATCTTCCTCAGCTTTTTTGCGGGCTATATCTTGCTGAAAACGACCACGCCAGACTGGCTACCGGCAGGCGTATCGGGGTTGGAAGTGAGCAAGCCCGCGATTAATACCGTCGTGCTGGTGTCCAGCAGCTTTGTCGCATACTTTGCCGAGCGGGCGCTGAAGCAGAACAACTTGCTGGTGTTTCGGCTGCTGTGGCTGCTGACGATGGCGATGGGAATTTACTTCCTGGCGGGCCAGGCGATCGAGTGGAGCGAGCTAGAGTTTGGGTTTGGCGATGGCGTCTATGGTGGCATGTTCTATCTGCTGACGGGCTTTCACGGGCTGCATGTGCTGACGGGCGTATTGCTGATGGGCATCATGCTGGCCAAGTCGTTTGTGCCGAATAATTATGCGGGTGGACATACGGGTGTGGATGCTACCTCGCTGTTTTGGCACTTTGTGGATGTCATTTGGATTATTTTGTTCGTTTTGATTTACATCTGGCAGTGATGTGTGCGAGATGAAATTACGAATGCTTTAGTGTATAGGCCAAAGCACGAGTTAGGACATTACTGGGACAGTCAATTCCGCAGTCAACGGGGCGACGAGGAGTAACGCATGATTATCGACGACGCGCATTACGATGTGATTATCGTGGGCACGGGAGCAGGCGGCGGCACGCTAGCTCAAAAACTCGCGCCGACTGGTAAAAAGATTCTGATCTTGGAGCGGGGCGAGGTGATGCCGCTAGAGGAGCAGAACCGCAGCAACGTCGATATTTTCAAAAAGGAACTCTTTCACGCGCCGGAGCAGTGGTACGACATTGCGGGCGAACCCTTTGCGCCCCAGACAAAATATGCCGTGGGCGGCAACACCAAAATCTACGGCGCGGCGCTGCTGCGGATGCGCGATCGCGATTTTGAAACCGTGACGCATCATGAGGGCGTTTCCCCAGAGTGGTGCGTGAAATATGCCGACTTTGAGCCGTATTACACCGAGGCGGAAAAGCTGTATCAGGTGCATGGTGCCTTGGGAGTCGACCCCACCGAGCCACCCCACAGTGCCGACTATCCCTATCCAGCAGTAGCGCACGATCCGCAGATCGAGGAAGTGATTGGGGCGATCGCCGCGCAGTCGCTCCATCCTGCCCCGCTGCCCATGGCCCTCACCCGCCAAACCGACGACCCCACCAACGACTCCGAAGTTAGCGGCATTGTGCCCGCCACCCAGCATCCCAACGTGACACTGAAAACGGGCGCAACCGTCACCTTTTTGCACACTAATTCATCGGGAAAAACCGTCAAGGCCGTAGAAGCAAAAATCGGCAACCAGGACTATTTGTTTCTGGGCGACATCATCGTGCTGGCCTGCGGGGCTATCAACACAGCGGCGGTGCTGCTGCGCTCCTGTAGCGAGGTCTGCTCCCAAGGGCTGGCCAACAGTTCGGGACTCGTCGGGCGCAACCTGATGAAGCATCGCCTGTCGTCTGTGGTGCAGCTTTCCAAACCCAACACGGGCAAGTTTCAGCGCAGTGTCTACCTAAACGATTTTTACTGGGGTGAACCGGGGTTTGAATACCCAATGGGGCACATTTACAACACGGGCGGGCTGCTGCAAGACATTATCTTTGCCGAGTCGCCGCCAGTGCTGTCGGTGCTGGCGAAAATGATGCCGGGGTTTGGGATTCAGCAAATGGCGACGCGCTCGATCGGTTGGTGGGTGCAAAGCGAAGACCTGCCCAGCGCCGACAATCGCGTGCGCGTAGACAGCAAAAAGCTCTATGTAGATTATACGCCCAACAACACAGAGCCACACGAACGCCTGGTCTATCGCTGGATCGAGGTGCTGAAATCGGCCGAAAAAGATATGGATAAATCGCTGCTCCAGCGGAGCGGTCGCCACCCCAGCGGAGAAATGCCGCTGTCGGTGGTGGCCAACGCCTGCGGCACCTGTCGCTTTGGCGAAGACCCGGCGACCTCGGTGCTAGACCCCGACTGTCGCGCCCATGATGTCGATAATCTGTATGTGGTGGACGGCAGCTTTTTCCCGTCGATTTCTGCCACCAGTCCAGCGCTGACGATTATGGCCAATGCGCTGCGGGTAGGCGATCGCCTGATCGAGCGCCTGAAGTGATCTTCGCCCCTGATCTTTAGTCTCTAATCCCCGCTATGGCGCTTCAAGTCTACGGAATTCCCAACTGCGGCACTTGCAAAAAGGCGATCGCCTGGCTCGATCGCAATGCCGTTGCGTATGAGTTTGTAAACACAAAAGAAACGCCCCCAACCCCAAAACAGATCGAAGGCTGGGTCAAGGCGCTGGGGTCAAAACCCATGCGAAACACGTCAGGACAATCCTATCGCGCACTCGGCGCACAGAAAGACAGTTGGGGCGATGCCGATTGGGTAGCAGCTTTTGCCCAAGACGCGATGCTGCTAAAGCGACCGCTGTTTGTTAAAAACGGCAAAGCGGTTATGGTGGGCTTCAAAGATTCAGAGGCAGTGGTGCGGGAAAAGTTGGGACTGGAGGGGGGAGATGGAGGATTGGAGTGATGGAGTGTTGGGGTGATGGAGTGTTGGAGGTGGCCCCGTCACCCCATTGCCCCGTCACCCCATCGCCCCGTCACCCCATCACCCTCCCTGCCCCATCGCCTGAATATCCACGCTGCGCCAGAGATACCAAGAGGCGATCGTGCGATAGGGTCGCCACGGCTCGGCAATTCGCAGCATGGTCTTTTTGTCAGGCAATTCGGGCAGGCTATAAAGCAGGCGGATGCCGTTGCGGATGCCCAGGTCATCTACGGGCAGCACGTCCCAGCGGTGCAGCCGAAAAATCAGCAGCATCTCCGCAGTCCACTTGCCGATGCCTTTGACCTGGGTCAGCGTGCGGATAATGGCGTCGTCTTCTAGCAGCGCTAGTTCTGTCAGGTTGGGCAGTCCGTCCAGCACCTTTTGCGCCAGGTCTTTGATATACAACGCTTTGGCGCGAGACAGGCCGGCGCTCCGCAGCAGCTCGTCCGGCGTGGCCAAAATTTCGGCGGCGGTGGGATGCGCCATGTGGGGATAGAGCGCCAGGAAGCGGCGGTGAATCGTGCCTGCGGCTTTGCCCGAAAGCTGCTGATAGACGATGGACTCGGCCAGCGATTCCAGCAGGTCGCCCGTTTGCCGATCTTGCCAGAGCGTGCAGGGGCCACTGCGCGCGATCGCCGTCGCCAAAATCGGATCAGCCGCTTGTAGATGGGCGATCGCCGCTGAGTAGTCCATGCGCTGAGTTTGGAGGTTTTGCGAGGGTTAGATGACTAGCATTATAGGTTTCCAGTCATCGCGATCGCCCTGGCTATACAACTGGCTGCCCTTATTTGGCTTAATATTTTGGCCAGGACTTACGCAGTTAAAACGAGTT
>RFIF01000047.1 GCA_003695655.1 Cyanobacteria bacterium J069 | reverse complement strand
TTCAATAGAAAACATTGGTCTCACCTGAACTAGAGAGGTTGTACTTCTAGCTTCGTAGGGTGAGACTTTCTTTGCAAAACCTTAGTTGCACATCGCGTATTGGTTGGTTGGATTTATGGTGAGGCTCTTTAAGCCGTCGTTTCGTAAGCAAATTGCCCGGATTGAGATTGCCGGGGCGATCGCCGGAGATACTCGCAAGCGCGTCCTCGAAGCCCTGAAGCAAGTAGAAGAGCGCAAATTTCCTGCGCTGCTGCTGCGGATTGACAGTCCCGGTGGCACGGTTGGCGATTCCCAGGAGATTTATCAAGCGCTGAAGCGGCTGGGTGAAAAAATCAAAATTGTCGCCAGCTTCGGCAATATTTCTGCTTCTGGCGGTGTGTATATCGGCATGGGCGCACCGCATATTGTTGCAAACCCCGGCACCGTGACCGGCAGCATCGGCGTAATTTTGCGAGGCAACAACCTGGAGCGCCTGCTAGAGCGCATCGGCGTTTCCTTCCAAGTGATTAAATCCGGCCCGTATAAAGATATTCTGGCCTTTGACCGAGAGCTGACGGAGCCAGAGCAGCATATTTTGCAAGAGCTAATCGACACCAGCTATAGCCAGTTTGTGCAGACGGTGGCCGAAGCCCGAAATCTTGCCGTAGAAACCGTCCGCAGCTTTGCCGATGGGCGCATTTTCACGGGGCAGCAGGCTTTGGAACTGGGCGTGGTAGATCGCCTGGGCACGGAGGAAGACGCCCGCCGCTGGGCCGCCGAGCTAGCCGGGCTAGACCCGGAAAAAACTCGCGTGTTCACGATCGAAGAGAAAAAGAGTTTGCTCAGCCGTCTGCGGCCCGGCAGTGACGTTCAGGGCGATCGCTTTGGCAGTTTGCTCAGCCACAGGCTATCTTCGGCTACAGACTGGATCGAATTTGAACTGGCGACCAGTGGCGTGCCGCTGTGGATGTATCGACCATAAGAAGATGAGGAGATCAGGAGATGATGAGGTGAGGAGTGTGATTTCTTATCCTTGCGTTATCCCCTCATCACATCATCCCCTCATCACATCATCACCAAAAAAGGGAGGACAAATCTGTGGGTTGGCGAGTTCGGGCAATTCGGGGCGCAACGACGGTTGCAGAAAATACGGAAGGGGCGATCGCCGAAGCAGTGATCGAGCTGTTGGAAGAGTTAGAACGGCTGAACCCCGAAATTCTTGACCCGGACGAAATCGTCAACCTGATTTTTTCCGTTACGCCAGATTTAGATGCGGTGTTTCCCGCCAAAATTGCCCGCCAGCGACCCGGCTGGAACGATGTGCCGCTGCTTGATGTGCAGCAAATGGCAGTGAAAGGTAGCCTGTCGCGCTGTATCCGGCTGCTGCTGCAAATCAACCTACCCGCCGAGGTGCGCGTCCGCCATGCCTATCTGCGTGAGGCGGCTGAACTGCGCCCCGATTGGCAGTACGCGCCGATGACGTTCCAGTAGGGGGAGTGATGGGGTGGTGGAGTGAGGCGATGAGGCGATAAGGAGACGAGGTGATAAGAAGATTGACAATCCTGTCTCTGCTCTCCTCCTCACCTCATCTCTCCACGCTGTATCACCCCGTCACTCCTTCGCTCCTACTTCCCACAGCCAACCCAACTGCAACACAAGCCCCGGCAAAACGGGTTCGCCGGATAAGCTAGCAGGCGCGTTCAGCACTTCAACAGGCTCGTTAGGTCGATAGATTTCAACTTGCTGGTCTTCTGGATTCAGCATCCAGCCTAGCTTTGCGCCGCAGGAAATGTACTCCTGCATCTTGGCGCGAATGGTTCTGGGATTGTCACTGGGCGAAATTAGCTCCAGCACAAAGTCGGGGCAGATGGGCGGAAATTTGCGGCGCAAATCGGGGGGCAAAGCTTCCCAGCGGGATTTTTCAACCCAGGCGACATCAGGCGAGCGATCGCCCCCACCCGGCATCCGAAAACAGGTTGAAGAGTCGAATACAATTCCAAGGTCTGTATCTTCATTCCAGACAACAAAACGAGCCGTCAATTTTGCATTATCCTTACCAGTCTCTCCACCTGTGGGAGCCATGATGACGAGTTCTCCTTGGGGGGTTCGCTCAAACTTGATGTCGGGGTTGTTGGCGCAGAGGGCATCAAACTGATCGTCGGTCAGAACGGCGATCGCGCTCAGGTCGATGGTGAAGTGGGTCATCGGGTTGGCGGCTCCTTTCTCTGGCTTTAATCCTAGAATAGGCTCTACACTGAAATGAGTAACCTGGTTAGCAGTTCAAATGTTCTATATTCGGGTGTCTTAAACCCAGGTGTTCTCTTCGCCCCATCATGCTAATTGCCCTCGACATTGAGAACTTCGCCCTGGTCGATCGCCTAGAACTTCAGTTTGGCAGGGGTTTGAACGTGCTGACTGGGGAAACAGGCGCAGGGAAATCCATTATTTTAGATGCGCTGGATGCGGCGCTGGGCGGCAAAGTGTCGGGGCGGGCGGTGCGTACCGGAGCCGACTCGGCGCGGATTGAGGCCACTTTTGCGCTGGAACCCGTTTTGGCAGAGTGGCTGACGGCGCAGGAAATCGAGCCGATTGATGAATCGACGCTGGTTTGCAGCCGTGAAATGACGCTGGGGCAGGGCAGCATCCGCAGCCGTTCCCGCGTGAATGGCGTGGTGGTGAACAAGCAGCAGATGGAAGAACTGCGCGATCGCCTTGTCGAAATCACCGCCCAAGGACAGACGGTGCAGCTCGGTCAGCCCAGCCTCCAGCGCGACTGGCTCGACAGCTTTGGCGGTGCAGCCCTGATGCAGCAGCGTGAGGTTGTTGCCGCTGCTCATGCCGCCTTTCAGCAAGCGACACAAGCGCTGGAAAAGCGCCGCCAGATGGAGCAGCAGCGCCAGCAGCAGTTGGATCTGTTTGCCTATCAAGCCAAGGAACTGGCGTCGGCAAATCTCGGCGATCCCCTGGAGCTAGAGCAGCTAGAGCAGGAACGCCAGCGCCTCAGCCACACCGTTGCGCTGCAACAGCAAAGCTACCAGGTTTATCAAGCGCTGTATCAGAACGATGCAGGTGGCAGCGCTGCCTCTGACCTGTTGGGCAAGGCGGAGCATCTGCTGACGGACATGGTGCGCTATGACCGCGAGCTAGAGCCGATTTTGGATATGGTGGCGGAGGCGCTGGCGCGGGTGGAGGAAGCGGGGCGACAGATCAACACCTACGGCGAAGGGCTGGAAACCGACCCAGAGCGTCTGGAAGCCGTGGAACAGCGCATCATTCAGCTCAAGCAGATTTGCAAAAAATACGGCCCAACGCTGCCAGAGGCGATCGCCTACGCCCAGCGCGTCCAGGCAGATGTGGATGCCCTCAGCGATGGCGGACAGTCCCTAGAAGCCCTGGAGCAGCAATCCGCCCAGCGTCAGACCGTGCTGACCGAAGCCTGCGCCCAACTAACAGAACTGCGCCGCGCCACTGCACGCACTCTGGAAGCCCAGATCATTGAAGAACTGAAGCCGCTGGCCATGGAAAAGGTGCAGTTTCAGGTGGATATTGCGCCTGTGACACCGACAGCAGCGGGGGGCGATCGCATCACGTTCCTCTTTAGCCCTAACCCCGGCGAACCGCTGCAACCGCTGACGGCGATCGCCTCGGGTGGGGAAATGAGCCGCTTTTTGCTGGCGCTGAAGGTGTGCTTTTCCCAAATTGATCCGATCGGCACGATGGTCTTTGACGAGATCGATGTGGGCGTGTCGGGGCGCGTAGCCCAGGCGATCGCCGACAAGCTGCACCAGCTCGGCAGCCGCCATCAGGTGCTCTGCGTGACTCACCAGCCCTTGGTCGCGGCGATGGCTCACACCCATTTCCGGGTCGATAAGCAGGTGATTGATCCCGCAGGTGAGGTGGCTGGCAAGAATGGTCGCAAGAAATCAAAGGCTGCGGCGGCTGGGGCAGAGTCCAATTCTACGGATGAAGCGTCAGACGACGTGCGGACGGTGGTGCGCGTGTCGCAACTGAGCGATGAACAGCGCCGCCATTAGCTAGCCCAGTTGGTCGGTGGCAATGAAGAGGCGATCGCCTTTGCGGACTCTCTACTGACTCAAGCCGCGACCCGGCAGCAAGAACCGCCTGCCAAAACTGCTGCGAAAGCTAAGCGGAGTAAGGGCTAAGCGATGAGGCTGACTAGTTGGGAATGGCTCAAAAGTCAGCAGCACTCAGAACACAATACAGATCAGGAAAAAATCAGGAGAGGGCGATCGCCCTCTCCTGACTTCGTTTTAGATTGACGCTAGAGCCTTTTAGGCGGAGAGCGTACGGCGCTTGGAGATCAGGCGATAGGCTTCGATCATGTCGCCTTCCTGCCAGTTCTTGAAGTTGTCGATGCCGATACCACACTCGTAGCCTGCATTGACTTCCTTCGCGTCTTCTTTCATCCGCTTCAGTGAGTCGAGGCTGCCCTCAAAGACGACCTCGCCACCCCGGCGGACGCGCACCTTGCTGTTGCGGATGACCTTGCCTTCCTTGACATAGCAGCCAGCAACGGCTCCCTTGCCCACAGTAAACACGGCACGCACTTCGACCTGACCCAGCGGCTCTTCCACCATTTCTGGCTCCAGCAGACCCTCCATCGCTCCCTGGATATCGTCCAGCAGAGCGTAAATAACGGTGTAGTCACGCACGTCTACATCCGCCAAGTCGGCTGCCTGACGCGCACCACTGGCAAAGGTGGTGTTGAAGCCGATAATCACCGCGCTGCTGGCGGCGGCCAAATCCACGTCGGTTTCAGTGATTTCGCCCGGAGCGGCAAGCAGCACCCGTACCTGCACCTCTTTTTGAGGAAGCTGTTGCAGCGCTCCCAGAATCGCCTCTACCGAACCCTGCACATCTGCCTTCAAAATCAGGTTCAGCTCCTTGGCTTCTCCCTCTTGCACCTGGCTAGAGATGGTGTTTAGGCTAACCCGACGAGAAGACATGGCCTGTTGCAGGCGCGAGAGGCGCTGTTGATCGGTGCGCGTTCCGGCGATCGCCCGTGCCTCTTTTTCATCTAGATATACGTCGAACTCATCCCCAGCGGCGGGAACATCGCTCAAGCCCAGCACCTCGACCGCAAAGGACGGATTGCCAGCCTCGACGCGCTTACCTCGGTCATCAACCATGGCACGCACCTTACCAAACACGGCCCCCGCAACCAGGATATCGCCAACGCGCAAAGTCCCGTTCTGAATGAGCAGTGTGGCAACAGGGCCCTTGGCCTTATCGAGATGCGCTTCAATCACCGTCCCCTTGGCAGGGCGATCGGGATTGGCATAGAGGTCTTCCACCTCGGATACCAGCAGCAGCATTTCTAGCAGCGTATCCAGGTTCTCGCCAGTGAGCGCACTCACGGGCACCATAATGGTGTCGCCGCCCCATTCTTCCGACACCAGTCCATACTCGGTCAGCTCTTGCTTCACGCGGTCGGGCTGGGCCTCTTCCTTGTCTACCTTGTTGATCGCCACCACGATCGGCACTTCGGCGGCCTTGGCGTGGCTGATAGCTTCAATGGTTTGAGGACGAACCCCATCATCAGCAGCGACCACAAGTACTGCAATATCAGTGACCCGTGCGCCGCGTGCCCGCATCGCAGTAAAGGCTTCGTGACCCGGCGTGTCCAAAAACACGACCTGCTGCATATCCCCGTTATGCTCAACATCGACGTGATACGCACCAATGTGTTGCGTGATACCGCCAGCCTCACCCTGAGCTACCTTCGCCTTGCGGATGGAGTCCAGCAGCGTGGTCTTACCATGGTCTACGTGACCCATGATGGTGACCACAGGCGGACGACGCTTGAGATGCTCCAGATCGGCAGCATCCAGCATTTCTGTCACTTTTTTGGCTTCGGCCTCAGGCGCTTCAGTATCGACCAGCATTCCCATTTCCTCTGCCACCATCGTCGCAGTAGGAATGTCGAGCACCTGGTTGACCGTGGTCATGATGCCCTTCATAAACAGGGCCCGAATCACGTCAGTTTCTGGAAGCACCAGCAGATCGGCGAGTTCGGAAACCGTCAAACTGCCTGTCAATGTGATGATTTCAGGACGCTGACGGGTTTCTTGCTGCTCCCGGCGATCGCGACGATTAAAGCGCTCGTTGCCAGAGTTCCCTCGTCGCCGCTGTGTCGGTGCTGCCACCGCCACAGGCTTTGCCGGTGCTCTTTGGCTCTTGGGCTTGGGTGGACGCATCAGCGAGATGCTCAGGGCTGTGGGCGACGACTCATCGCCATCAGATCCATCCAGCACCTCATCCAGATCGATGTCTTCGTCCTCATCTAGGACATTGGGCGATCGCCGCTTGGACTTAACGCCTGCCTTGGCAACCTTGTTGGGATTTTCCTCGTCCTCTTCTTCCCACTCTTTGCCCCGCTTGACCACCTTAGTCGGCGCGGTAGGCTTGGGCTTCAGCGTGGGCGGCTCTGCCAAAACAGGCATACCACCACCCGCACGGCGCGTATCATCTCCGCTGGACTCGTCTCCCGCGCCACTGGGGCGGACGGGTTTGCGCCGCAACTCCAAAACGGGTTTGGCACGCAACACCGGGGGTTCAGAGGTTTCTGTAATGGCGATGCGACGGGGAGCCTGGCTCTCTCCCACACCTTCAGTGCGAGGTCCGGCCCGGCGTGACCCCTCCCCATCGAGGCGGGCAATTGTCTGATCGGTGCGATCGCTCGCTTTTTTAAGGACGGGACGGCTGACTGAAGTCACCGACTCAGGGCGAGCTGGCTTTGCGGGTGGCCCTACTAGTGAAGGCTGCTCTTCGGTGCTCTGAAGTGCCTGAGGCGGCTCAGCATCAACCGGCATCTGAGCAATCGGTGAGGGCTTCGGCGACAGGTTAACTTCATCAGCGGCTGGCGCAGACGGAGCTTCAATGGCTGTCGCTACGGACGGCCCAGCAGTTGTCGGCGGCGGCGCGGGAGACTCATCACTCGACTGAGCCATCGTTTCCGGCTCGACGGGGCGCGCTGGGCGAGCGGGTGAAGCAGGAGCAGACGGAGCCGCAAGGGACGGCTGGGCCTCAGGACGCCGTGGTGGCTCTACAACGGGACGATGGCGGCGAACTTCTAGAATCTGCTGCTTCTTAACAGGTGGCTGAACTGCGCTCTGTCTCTTTTGCGGCATAGCAGAAGCGGCCGAGGTTGGCCGACTAGCAGAAGGGCTGTGGAGAGTAGCAGAGGGGCTATGAGCCAGCCGCTCTGCGGTTGAACGAATACGAGCAGCCTCAGCCTCAGAAATGGTGCTGCTATGGCTCTTGACCGGAATATTTAGTTGTTCGCAAACTTCCAAAATCTCTCTATTATCCAGATTCAATTCCTTTGACAACTCGTAAATTCTCACCTTACCGTTCATCCACTCTCCCCTTCTTAGCCAACTGAGATTTTCACATAGTGTTGATTCGCTTTCCTAACGAGACGACGTGACAAGACGACGTTTTATGATGCTCGACAGTCAAAGCCCAGACAGAAACCGCTTCAGACTTACTGCTTTGGCTTTCGTTATCAGGTACTAATTTTCTGAATTTGCTTAATCTTGACCAGGGGCGATCGCTCTCTAGAGCAGCGCCGATGCCTTGACTCACATGAGCTTAGCAAGAACGCTCTCTAAAAATGCTTTCTATAGAACAACCCAACAATCACCAGGGGTCATTTCAAGCAAACGTTAAATGAATAAACCTGCATGACTCAACCCAGCACACATAGCACTGTTTTGAGCGGATGAAACAAAGCTTTTAATTTTTGGCGATCCTCTATCTGGTGAAGAACGCCCAAAAGTTTTTAGTATTTGAAGACCTGCTCTCCTCTAGTCAACACAACTGTTGGTCAACGTGACTGCAACTCCAAGACTGCTGAATCCATGAACTAGAAGTCAACAGCCTAACCAATAGCAGCAGCTTACAGTTTCTCCTCGGCTTTTTTCTGGCGCTCCCGATGGTGGTCAAGCGACTGTTCGCCAGACTCCATGCTCTCCGCTCTTCAAGGGTAACAACTCAAGGGTGATTTAAGCATCAACCTGAGAGATCCGAACGTTGAGTCAGATTGTCAGACGTAAGACGCTCCCATAGGGTTTGATAAACAGACTCAGGCACTGCTACCCTGAGTGACTTTCCTAGCCTATCTTTCCTTTGGGCTGTCTGCAAGCAGCTAGCCTGAGGGCAAAGATACACCGATCGCCCCATTCCTTTATCTAATTGTATCGCCTGAGACGGATATACCCTCACGACTCGCCAAAACTCTGCCTTGGGTGCGGTCTTCCGGCAGCTTAGACAGCGGCGATAGTTAGGGAGCATGGAAACCTGAAGGCTGGCGGGAAAGAGTTAAGAGTGCTGTAAGTTCGTAAAAGCTATGAATTTTGAGAAACTCAAACCGCCAGCAAGGGTCGGCACAAGTCCGAATAATGCTCCTTTAAGCTGATACTTACTGATGCTTTAGGGTTGGTTGAATGGCTCAGGCGGGATTTGAACCTGCGACCTTGGGCTTATGAGTCCCCTGCTCTAACCACTGAGCTACTGAGCCAACTGTTGCGAAATGTCAAAATCACTAGGAGCAAATAATACTTTCCAATCAGAAAACCATACTCCCTGATCAAAGAGTGACTTCTGAATTTTTCGCTTTACTAAAATAGCACAGGTTAAGGGGTATTCACAACTTGTTTTCACGCTGCGTTTTTGCGAAAGAAGCCCCGGTTCACTCCCTCCATACCTACAGCTTGTTGCCCAAGGTTGCCTAAGTGAGATGGAGTTTAGCCAGGAAGAGGCTGCGCGTCTATCTGCCTAGAACTGACCAGCGATCGCCGGCACGCAGCGTTCGCACAGCAGGGGATGCTCGGCGGATTTGCCAACATGGGTGGAGTAGTTCCAGCAGCGATCGCACTTTTCACCTTCTGCATCCACTACGCCAATGCTGAAGGCATCGGTTTGGGCGCTGTACTTTGGATCTACCAACGAACCGGGCGTGTCCAGCAGTTCTACTTGAGAGGCGAGGAAGAGATAACGCAGTTCATCGACGCCATTGCCGCTGAGGTCCGCAGGGTTAAATGCCGCTAGCTGCTGCCGTAGAGACTTGTCCGCCACGTAAAGCCGCACCTTTGCCTCCAGCGATGAGCCGATCGCCTTGTCATTTCGCGCCTGCTCCAGCACTTTGTTGACCTCGGTGCGGAGATCGCGCAGGGTTTCCCACTTTGTCGCCAGGTCAGGATTTTTCCAGGAGTCGTCCAGCTTTACCCAGCCCGACTCAAACACCGACTGGTAGGGGGTTTTGTAGGGCAGGAATTGCCAGATGTCCTCGGACAGGTGGGACAGAACGGGGGCGATCGCCCTTGCCAGGTTTTCGATCGCCACGGCCAGCACCGTCTGGCAACTGCGGCGGCGGGATCCTTCCCGTCATCGGCATCGCGCTCCGTGACGCCGCGGACGCTGGCCGCATAATTCTGCGCGATCCGCCATACCCGCAGCAGATTGCGCCCCAGAATCATTTCGATTTCCGGTTCCGTGTAGCCCTCCTCAAGC
>RFIF01000498.1 GCA_003695655.1 Cyanobacteria bacterium J069 | reverse complement strand
GCTTGGGGTTTAGAAGCTTGGGGTTTAGAAGCTTGGGGTTTAGAAGCCTGGGGTTTAGAAGCCTGAGGTTTAAAAGTTTGAGGAGCTTTTGGGGCTGACGGCTGGCGAGGCGGCTGTACACCGGCGGGTGGGCGGGCCACAGGGCGGGCAACGGGCGCAGCAGCCGGAACCCTGGGGATGGGAATGGCGACAGGGGGTGCGATCGCCCCGACACCCGCCACCATGCCAGCCAGCACGGGCTTGGGTGGCGCTTGATTAAGCAAAAACTGGCGGCGCATGTAGGGCTGGGGTTGTCCCACAATCCGCAGATATAGCCCCACCTGCTGAATTGACCGAATTTGCAGCGCGTGGATGCGGGCCTCTAAAAGCTGCAACACCTCGCGCGGATTGAGCGCCGTATCGGTACGGTGGTTGCCTACTACCAGCAGGCGATCGCCCTGGAGCGCACAGCGGACGGCGAGGGGCAGTTGGCGCTGGCGAAAAAAGGCTTCCAGCGTGCGTCCCAGGTCTTCGACGGAAATAGACAGATCGGTTGCGGAAAGGTCGGTCGTGCGATCGCCGGGGGGAAGTGTCGCCTGCATAGTCGCCTGTGTAGAGCCTGCATTGCTTGCGGGAGCGGCCTCCAGAGTCTCGCCAGCGGAGTGTCTGAAAGCCGAACGGGTTTATACAGATATTCTTCCCAGCAATCGCGGCTCCGGATCATTTCCCCAGTGGGATCTATCCAGTGGGATCTATCCAGTGGGATCTATCCAGCGGGATCTATTCGGCGGAATCAGAAGCAGCCGTGAGCCGCCAGCCCGGTTTCACGACCTGTCGGGCGCGGGCGATCGCCAGACAGTCGTCCGGCAGGTCTTCGGTGATCACCGACCCCGCCGCAATTGTGACATCCGCGCCGACCGTTACGGGTGCAACCAGCACGCTATTGGAGCCTGTTTTGGTGCGATCGCCAATTACCGTTGGGTGTTTCTTGATACCGTCGTAGTTGGCGGTGATGGTGCCCGCGCCGATGTTGACTTTGGTGCCCAGCGTTGCGTCGCCTAAATAAGATAAATGCGCGACGTTGGTGCGATCGCCCAGCGCGGCGTTTTTTAGTTCTACAAAGTTGCCGATGCGGCAGGCGTTGCCCACCTGCACATGCCCCCGCAGGTGGGCGTAGGGCCCAATCCGCGTGCCCGCTTGCACCGTGCTGTCCGACACGACGGAATATAGCACTGTTACACCGTCGCCCAGCGTGCTGTTTTCGATCAGGCTGCCGGGGCCGATGCGGCTGCCCGCGCCGATTATGGTCTGACCGCGCAGGTGACATTGCGGTTCTACGACGACATCTGGCGCAAGTGTAACCGTGTCATCGATCGTGGTGCTGGCTGGGTCAATTAGCGTAACGCCTTGCATCATCCAGGCGTTCTTGACGCGGGTTTGCAAAATGTCGTAGGCGGCGGCCAGTTGGCGGCGATCGTTGATGCCCAAAATTTCCTGATAGTCGTCCACATCCACCGCCATCACGGGCGACATCACGCTCACCACATCGGTTAAGTAATATTCCTGCTGATCGTTGTTAGCCGTGAGCTTGGGCAACACCTGCGCCAGATCGGCCCAGCGAAAGCAATAGACCCCGGCATTGATGCGGCGATTTTGCTTTTGGGCGGCGGTGCAGTCGCGGTCTTCGACAATCTGCGTGACGCGGTTGCTGCCGTCGCAAAACACGCGGCCATAGCCCTTGGGTTCGGGCAGATGCGCCGTCAGCAGCGTGGCGGCGTTGCCCTCGGTTTGATGCTTATACAGCAAATGTTTCAGCGTTTCGGGGCGCAGCAGCGGCACATCGCCATTCAGCACCAGCACATCGCCCTCAAAGCCATCGAGGTGGGGAATAATCTGCTGCACCGCGTGCCCCGTGCCCAACTGCTCTCGCTGTTCGACAAACTCCACGCCCGGCGCGTCACTCAACGACTCGCGCACGCGATCGCCCCCATAGCCCACAATCACCAACTGGCGATCGGGTTGCACTGCCGCCAAACTGTCTATCACCCGCTCCACGAGCGATCGCCCACCCAAATTGTGCAGCACCTTCGGAAGGTCTGACTTCATCCGCGTTCCCCGGCCCGCCGCCAAAATTGCTACCGCTAACATGCTGCCAAGCTGTCTGTAATGGAGTGAGTAATTGAGTGAAATGAGTGAAATTGAGTTAAGTCCAAATCCCACAGTGGAGTATACCGCGCTTCGGCGGGCGTGGTTCTGCGGAAAACACTAGGGTTCGCTGCTGGGCGGCTGATCTCCAAAGCGGCTACAGCGCTTGAGAAAATGCCCGATGAGATAGAGAGAGCCGCACAGCACGACCGACGGCGCTGTGCCTTCGCTAGTTGTACCCACTGCATCGGGTGCGGAACGGCTCAAAAAGGCTGCTTCCAAAGCTGTCCACAAATCTGAGTGCAGGTGAATCAACTCAGGCTCGGCTCCGTTTTCGACTGCCAGCGCCGCTAACTTTTCCAGGTCAACGGGCGAATGCTCCGGCACTGGGACGAGATAGAGGCGATCGCCCGCTCTTAGCAGCGCCCGAAATACGTCCGCGTGGTCTTTCGTGCCAATCATGCCCATCACCCACGTAATCGGCGCAGGCATGCGATCGCAGCCATCGACATAGTGCCGCAGGGCGGCTGCCCCCGCCGGATTGTGTGCCCCGTCAATCAGCAGCCGATGCCCCTGCCAGTCCATCCACTGCATCCGCCCCCGCCACTGCGTGGCCGCCATGCCCGCCTGAATATCTGCATCCGAGATCGTCCAGCCCTGAAGCCGCAGCAGATGCAGCGCAGTGAGCGCCATCACCACCATCTCCCGGCACCTTCGGCGACCCATCCACTCGAAACCCGATCCATCCGCCAGTTGATCCAGCTTCG
>RFIF01000497.1 GCA_003695655.1 Cyanobacteria bacterium J069 | reverse complement strand
GCGGTTCTACCGGCCTCATGAGATCATCCCCGATCCCGAGAAGTGTCTGCTCGACGCCAAAATTATTCGCGCCAAGGCTACCCCCAACTTGCAGGTGCAAATGGCCGTCCAGTTCCTGCACCTCAGCAGAACTCAAATCGACGACCTGGTGCTGGTGCTCTACTCCGACGTAAAGGAATGGTATTCCCAAAAACGACAGGAGCAGGATAACCCGGTTGATTCTTTTAAGTTCATCGCCGCCAGTATTGGGCGGGTGTTTCGAGAGTTTCGCCCTGAGTCTAACGTGGCAGTGCGAAAACAGGTAAAAACGACTGCTTACTTATTTTGGGAAGGCTGGGGTGAGGTATCCTATCCGGCAACTCTAACAGAACTGGGGGGGCGCGACCTGCGGCTGGAGCTAGAAACCAGCGAGATTGATGCAATTGAGGAGTTGCAGGTCAGCCAGCCGCTGCTGAGCCTGCTGGTGCTGCCTCAGCCGGATGATCCACACCCTGAGAGCCTGATTGCTCGAGTGGTCACGGTCGAAGTGCTGTCGGGATTAAGCGATCGCACGGTTCTGGAACTCAGCTTTCCCGCTGAACTCGATCGCCAGCAGCAAGATAAGATTCGCCGACTGCTGCGATCGCTGAATTAATTGGGTCATTGTTAGATTTATCAAACAACGCCCTTTGCAGACAATATCCGGACATTTTCAGAAATCTTATGAAGTCAATAGTTCACTCAACAAAAGTTCAATTAAATCTATTCTTTTTATCTACGAGTTTATCTTTATCCGATATTCGCAAAATACGTCCTTGCGTTTGCTAATCTAGTGACATGCATCAGCCATATGGCTAAAACAGCTCAGACTTTATGCGGACTTTATTCGGACTTTTTTCAGTCCTTGCTCAGTCCTTGTTCAGTCCTTGAACAAGCCTTATTAAAGCTTTGATTCAGACTTTGAGAGCTTGCCTGAATCGTCTACCATTCTTCTACCAAACACCGCAAACAGCTTTCCAAAGGCAATTGTCAGAGAACCTGGTTTTTCACCCAAAACCAGCATCCTGAGTTCTGCCGATCGGCTAAATCCTAGCCAGAGTCATCCTGCATCTTCCTAATCCTCCCCATTACTTCAGCAACGGGCAAGCTGCTCTCATTGTTTTGCATTTCCGCAAAGCAGCATCACCAAAGAATGCACCTAGCAGAATGATCTTAGATTTCTAAAGTTCCAATAGTCTTACGGTTAGATTCTCACAGATGGACGGATCTATTTTTGGATCAAATTTTGGATCGAATTTTGGATCAAAATTTCGATTCACCACAGAAAACCCGCCCATTTCTTGAGGTTGGATCAGGCTTTCTCAGATCTTTTCAAGTCTTTTCAGATCTTCCATAACCTAATCGGGGCTGCGGGGCGATCGCTCTCATATTTCCAAAAGGGGGAAGTAATCCACAGAGATCAATATTTTTTGAGCCATTCCTTGGAACCATTTGTCAAGGTTGTAAACAGTTGAAGTAAGGTCAATTAGCAACTCATGAATACCACCTCGATTGCAAGCTACCGATTTCCTCAGAAGTTATATCCGCTCAATCTTTTGGCTCAGCTTAAGAGTCGAAAAACGACTGGCTGTTTGCGCGTTACAGATGGTTCTAGCACCTGGTCAATCTATCTCGAAGAGGGGGATCTGGTGTATGCTTCTAGCTCAATTGATCCCTTTGGGCGTCTCGATCGCCACCTCAGTAAAATCAGCCGTCATGTTCCTGGTTTGGTGAGCGCTGTCCGCGTGCAGCTCCGGCTTTTGTTTGAAAATCGCCCAATTTATCAGTCTGAACTAGTGCCAGACTATCAGGCAATTTACTGGCTGGTTAACCAAAATCACCTGACTAGTGAATACACATTTAGCCTAATTGACAGTCTCGCCAAAGAAGTAATTGAAGGTTTTTTGTCAGTTAATACGGGCAGCTATGAACTGATAGAAAAAGGGCAATTTTCTGAATGGATTGCTTTCTGCAAAATCGATCTGCGAAATCTCGTGGAATATTGCCAGCAGCGTTTAGATCAGCACAAGCCGCAAATTGCGATCGCCCAAACGCCTGACTTCAAGACGGTTCCCATCCAGCGGGGGCGATCGCAGTTGCGCTTCTCGGATGCCAACCAAGCGCTCGAAACAGTCACCGCTTCAAAACCCACCCCGCCTATCGCACCCGCCAGCGCCAAACTGTCCAAAGAGCACTACACCGTTGTTTGTATTGACGACAGTCCGACCGTTCTGCGGTCAATTCAAACCTTTTTGGATGATGCCATTTTTTCGGTTGTAATGATTAGCGATCCGGTCAAGGCGCTGATGCAAATTGTGCGCAGCAAGCCGGATTTGATTCTGCTAGATGTGACGATGCCTAACCTGGATGGTTATGAGCTATGCTCTCTGCTCAGACGGCATCCCAGTTTCAAAACGGTGCCTGTTGTCATGGTGACTGGCAATACAGGACTCATCGATCGCGCTAAGGCGAAACTGGTGGGCGCATCCAGCTATCTCACCAAGCCCTTTAATCAGTCTGACTTGCTCAAAGTGGTGTTTAAGCATTTGAGTTAGCGATCGCCCAATCGGGTCAATGATTCCAACCGTGACGTATTTCTAGCCTTTTGTTTAAGGAAATCAAGCCATGAGCATCACTTTGATGAAGACGATTCTGGTTGTAGAAGACACGCCTTCTGAGATGAAGCTAATCAGCTACTACCTGCAAGAAAGTGGTTACAGCGTGATCAATGCGATTAGTGCCAAAGAAGCCCTGGAGCGTATTCTTGAGAAGAAACCCGACATTATCATCACCGACGTAGTAATGCCAGAAATGAGCGGGTTTGAACTCTGCCGGAACCTGAAAAAGCATCCCGAAACTGAGAAATTACCCGTCATTATCTGTACGTCCAAAAATCAAGAAATCGACCGCTTATGGGCAATGCGCCAAGGGGCAAACGCCTACATTACCAAACCCTTTACTCGCGAAGAACTGCTGAAAGTTGTGCAATCCATCATGACCGAGTAAGAACATGAATTCATCTGCAATTACGATTCCCTCACATCGACTGCAAAAAAATCAGGGAACTCCGTATCTCAAGGTTCAATTTGGCGGGCAGCGAATCTTTGCTGCTCTGCCCATGGGATTTGTGCAGGAAGTGCTGGTGTTGCCAGTGCGTCAGCTCACGCCAATGCCCAATAAGCCCAGTTGCTTGTTGGGGTTGACCAACCGTCGCAGCCGCGTGTTGTGGGTGGTGGATCTCGCTCATCTGTTGGGATTGGGCCGGTTGCCTGCAAATGTGCAGCAGCATAGCGTCGTGATTACGCAAATTGGCAGTCTGCCGCTGGGGCTGGCCCTACAGCAGGTAGACGGCATTACCTGGATACCACCGCAGGACGTTCAGGCTGTGCCGAGCAACCTCGCGCCAGGGCTATTACCTTACTTGGTCGGGTGTTGTGTGCAGTCGCAAGAGCTGTTGATGCTGCTCGATGTGATGGCGATCGCCCGGTCGCCAGTGCTGCACGCCGAATAGCCCACACTCAATCAGCGCCATCCGATTCAACAGGCCCCCGACCTCCAACCCCCAACTTTACTACTGCTAAAACTTCGTCTCTGAAAGGATCTGGATCATGGTCAATCGTGCTGATGCTACGAGAGAATTTGACGGTCAAGACTCATCGGAATTTGCCACTCCTGCACATGCATCCGATCGTTCACCTGATAACAACTTTAATGATAATTCCAGCGGTAATTCCAGCGGTAATTCCAACAGTAATTTCAGTGGTAATTCTAGCGGTAATTCCAATGGTAATTCTAGTGGTTCTAGCCCATTCGTCTTGAGTGATCAATCACTGACTCTGCCATCTCCGACACTAGCACCTGGTGGACTATCTGTAGGCAGCAAAAAGCCGCTGGGAATTCGTACCAAGACAATGCTGTATGCGATCGCCCTGGGCACACTACCGCTGCTCATGACAAGCGGCATCCTATACAGCAATGCTAACCGCTCGCTGCGTCAGCAGACCACCACCGCCCATGAGCAAGCAACCCAAGCTCTCGCCAATCGCCTCAGTCAGTTTATGGCCGAGCGCCATAGCGATGTCCAGATGATCGCCAGCCTGCCCGTGTTGACCAATGCTTCCCTACGGACTACAACAACGCCCGCCAGCCAGCAGGCAATGCTCAAACAAGCCCTGGCGGCCTATCGTGTCTATGACAACATTGCGGTGTTTGCTGTCAACGGCAGCCCGGTGTTGCAAACAGGCCAGGCCACCCTGCCAAACCTTAAGGATGATCCGAACTTTCGTGAGACGCTGGACACCGCCCTGCCACAGATCACTCAGCCACAGCAGGGCAGCGATGGTAAAACTCGCATCCATCTGATGGCTCCGATTAAGGACAGCGCCTCTCAGGCAGTTACAGGCGTGGTTCGGGTCAGTCTGCCTACCAGCGTCTTGGAAACCGTGCTGCAAGGCGACGACAGCCGCAACGGGCAATATCAAGTGACGGATGCGGAGGGCAAGTTCTTCATTGCGGCCCAGGGTGAGCGGCTTGGGCAAACCGTTACGAGCGATTTTCCTACGCTGGAATGGTCGCAAAATCGTCAACGGGGCAACACCGTAATTGGCATCGATGCGCTCGATCGCCAGCAGCACTTGATTAGCTACGCCCCCGTGCCAGCGCGCGAGGGGATACCTGACTTGCAATGGGGTATGGTGCTCAGCGCTGATGCCTCCTCTGCGCTGGCGTCGGAACAGGCGCTGCTGCTGCAATTTTTGGTGGGCGGGGGGCTGGCGGCGCTGCTGGCTGGGTCGCTGGCGGCGTGGCTGGGCAACCGGGCCACGCGATCGCTCCTCAAAACGGCCAAAGTGCTGCGAGAGATCACCGACGGCAACCTCAACACACGCCTCGCCGTTGAAGGTGGCGACGAAATCGCCACCGTGGGCAGCATCATCAACCAGATGACCGAGCAAATGCAGACGCTGAAGTCCGAAAAAGAAGCGAACGCTAAGCGTAACCGCTTGGTGGCTGACCTCACCTCTAGCATTCGCCAAACGCTGGATTTTGACACGATTCTGCGTACCTCCGTTGAGGGCGTGCGCCAGGTGCTGGATGTCGATCGGACGGTGATTTACCGCTTTAACCCAGACTTTAAGAGCGGCGAAATCACAGCAGAATCGGTGCGCGAAGGCTATAGCCGGGCAATCGGGCAGACGATTCATGACCCGCTGATGCCCGACTCGGTGGCGCGCTACAAAACCGGGCGCGTGACGATGGTGGAAAACCTGTCCACCGCAACGCTTTCAAGCTGCCACTGCGAAATCCTCGAACGGCTGGAGGTGCGGGCAAATATTGTCGCCCCTATCCTGGTCGGCGATGAGCTAATCGGGCTGCTCTGCGCCCACCAGTGCTCTGGGCCGCGCTATTGGGACGAGAGCGAAATTGAGCTGATCAAGCAGCTTTCCACCCAGATTGGCTTTGCCCTCAGCCAGGCCGCCCTGCTCAAGCGCCAGAGCGACGCCGCCATGCGCGAACGGCAGCGGGCCGCCATCGTCTCGCGGATGCGGGAGTTTTTGGACGAAGAATCGGTGCTGCAAGTGGCGGTTCGCGAGACGCGCACGGCCCTGGCGAGCGATCGCGTATTGGTTTACCTGTTTGACGAAACCTGGTCGGGCACGGTGATTGCCGAATCCGTCGATCCGCTGTTCCCCAAAGCCCTCGGCGCAGCCATCACCGACCCCTGCTTTGCCAGCGGCTACATCGAAAAATACCGGCAGGGCCGCATCCAGGCGACCCACAACATTTTGGAGGCGGGGCTGACTGACTGCCACCTGGCACAGCTTAAGCCCTTTGAGGTGAAGGCAAATCTGGTTGCGCCGATCTTGGTCAACGACCAGCTCAAGGGTTTGTTTGTGGCGCATCAATGCGCTGGTCCGCGCGAGTGGACGGAACTGGATACGAATTTCTTTGGGCAGGTGGCGATTCAGCTTGGATTTGCGCTGGAGCAAGCCCAGTTGTTTACCGACAAAGAGCAGGCGCGAGTGCAGGCAGAGGCGGCGGCGCAGATCGTCTCGCGGATGCGGGAGTGTCTGGATCAGGACGCCATTCTGCAAGTGGCGGTGAAGGAAACGCGCGCATCTCTGGGGAGCGATCGCGTGCTGGTCTACCTGTTTGACGAAACCTGGTCGGGCACGGTGATTGCCGAATCCGTCGATCCACAGTTTCCCAAAGCGCTCGGCGCAGCCATCACCGATCCCTGCTTTGCCGACGGCTACATCGAAAAATACCGGCAGGGCCGCATCCAAGCCACCAATAACATTTTGGCAGCAGGGCTGACCGACTGCCATCTGGCACAGCTCAAACCCTTTGAGGTGAAGGCAAACCTGGTTGCTCCGATTTTGGTCAACGATCAGCTCAAGGGTCTGTTTGTGGCGCACCAGTGCGCCGGGCCGCGCCAGTGGACAGAGCTGAATATCAGCTTTTTTGGGCAGGTGGCGATCCAGCTTGGATTTGCGCTGGAGCAGGCCAAACTCTTTGCCGAAAAAGAGCAAGCCCGCCTCCTGGCAGAAACATCTTCGGAAGAAGAAAACCGCCTGCGATCGGCGCTGCAACTGGAGCTAGTGTCGCTGCTGGGCGAAGTGGAGGGCGCGGCCCAGGGCGACCTGACCGTGCGTGCCGACATCACCGCAGGCGAAATTGGCACCGTGGCAGATTTCTTCAACTCGATTATCGAAAACCTGCGCCAGATTGTGACCCAGGTGAAACAGTCGGCTACGCAAGTGAACGCATCGCTGGGCGAAAACGAAGGAGCCATGCGCCACCTGGCTGAGGAAGCCCTGCGGCAGGCAGAAGAAACCACCCGCACACTCGATTCCGTGGAAGAGATGACGCGATCGATTCAGGCGGTGGCGGCCAGCGCTCAGCAGGCGGCCCTGGTGGCCCGCAAAGCTTCGACCACTGCCGAGGCAGGAGAAGATGCGATCGCCCGCACGGTGCAGAACATCCTCAACCTGCGCGAAACCGTCGGCGAAACCGCGAAAAAAGTGAAACGCCTGGGCGAATCCTCGCAGCAGATTTCCAAGGTCGTGTCGCTAATTAACCAAATCGCCATGCAGACCAACCTGCTCGCCATCAACGCTGGCATCGAGGCCGCCCGCGCAGGCGAAGAGGGACAGGGCTTTGCGGTGGTGGCAGAAGAAGTGGGCGAACTGGCGGCCCGCTCTGCCGCTGCGACGCAGGAAATCGAAAAAATCGTGGAAAATATCCAGCGAGAAACCGCGCAGGTGGTAGACGCAATGGAACAGAGCACGGCACAGGTGGTGGAAGGGACACATCTAGTAGAAGACGCCAAGTTTAGCCTGCACCAAATCTTGGAAGTGTCACGCCAGATTGATGAATTAGTGCAGTCCATTTCTCACGAAACTGTATCACAGGTGGCAATCTCTGAGTCTGTCTCGACGCTCATGAAGCAGATTGCCCAAGTCTCAGAAAAAACATCAGATGCGTCACGCCAGGTGTCGTCTTCAATGCGCGAAACCGTGGCGATCGCCCAACAGCTTCAGGAATCAGTTGGTGCATTCAAAATTACGAAGGAATAGAACCGTAGTGCAATGTGTTTCCCAACGGCTTGCGAACTCTAGATTCCGAGCCGATCCCCCTTCATAAGGGGGACTTCCGGATTCCCCCCTTATGAAGGGGGGCTAGGGGGGATCTTCCGAGAATCTGGTATCCGAGCCGATCCTCCTAAATCCCCCTTAGCAAGGGGGACTTCCGGATTCCCCCCTTATGAAGGGGGGCTAGGGGGGATCTCTGTCCCACCATGATTCAGCCGATCGCGTTCACGTCAATTCACCACGGGCAAGAACACCCATGTCACAGGACAAGGAACTGGAAATCAAGCAGCAGTTTCTCGATGAGGCTGAGGAATATCTGCAAACGCTTGAAGAAGCTGTGTTGGGGCTGTCGAGTCGCCGCATCGACACCCAGAAGATTAACAGCGCACTGCGGGCCGCGCACTCGGTCAAGGGCGGCGCGGGCATGATGGGCTATCAACTGCTGAACGAGCTATCGCACAAGCTGGAAGACTCGTTCAAGGTGCTGAAGGTGCAGAAGCAGTCCCTCGAAGTAGACGCAGACTTGGAACACCTGCTGCTGGCGGGTGTGGACTGTCTGCGGCATGTGATTCAGTGCGATCGCCAGAGTCTCTCGATCGAATCCGACTGGCTCAACCACAACGCCCACCCAATCTTCGAGCAACTGCATGAGCGACTGGGCGAACCCCAGGCAGAAGACGCCAACTCGGTGCTGTCACCGGAAGAAGGGCAGGACATTTTACCAATTTTGTTTGAAACCGAGGTGGAAGAGTGCTTGCAGCGGCTAGAAGCAGCACTAACAGCAGCAGAACCAGACCCGCTGCGGACAGAACTGGGACTCTTGGTGCAGGAACTTGGCGGGCTGGGTGAAATGCTGCAACTGGAATCGTTTACGCAGCTTTGTGCCTCGGTAGCAGGCTTTGCAGAAGTTGCGCCCGATATTACACCAGTAGCCCAGGAAGCGCTAAAGGCGTGGCGGCGATCGCAAGCGCTAGTCCTCACCCAGCAGCTTGACGCACTGCCGAGGGCGATCGCCATTGAGGGCGTTGCGCCTGCCACCGTCCCCTCGCTCCTGGAACCCGTTTCTGCCGAAACTGCCGAGCTGCAGGCCAATCTGGCAAATGAAGAGAATCTTACCAACACCTGGGGAGAACGCTTAAGTGAGGGCGATCGCTTCAACGAGAGCGGTCTGATCCAATTCTCAGATCCATTACAAGATCCATTCAGCCCAGCGTTCCAGCCGACGTTTCAGACCACATTCCCTGATTCATTCGCAGATGAGATTGATGGCTCGAACGAAGTTACGGCTCCGCTTGATTCGTCTGCCTATCCGCCAGGCGCATCTCATACCGTGCCAGATGTAGCCAAGTCAATGAATCAACCCCGTGCGTCTGTCGCATCGGGCAACATCAGCTTACTGGCCGGGCAGCCTGCCAGCGCAGAACCCGAGGAAATCGAAGCCGACAGCACTGTGCGTGTTTCGACCCGCCACCTGGGCCAGATCAACGACCTTTTTGGCGAGCTGACGATCGACCGCAACGCGCTGAACCTTTATCTCAAGAGGCTCCGCAACCTGACGCAGCTCCTCAGCCATCGGGTACAGGTGCTGGAAAAATCCAACTCGGAGCTACGCACTGCCTACGATCGCCTATCAATGCGCAATGGGCGATCGCCAGTCTCGTCGCCTAAGCTGCTGCCCGCCAGCCTCAGCCACGACCCTGCCCCTGCCTATAGTTCCGCCTTGCCGACCCCAGCGCCCTTCCCCAGCCACGGATTCGACACGCTAGAGCTAGACCGCTACGACGAGCTGCACCTGCTGGCCCAGGAAGTGCAGGAAACCGTGGTGCAGGTGCAGGAAGTGACTAGCGACATCGACCTCAGCCTGGAGGACGTGGAGCAGACCGCCCGCACGCTCAACAAAACGGCAAACCAGCTCCAGTCGCGGCTGACGCAGGTGCGGATGCGGCCGCTGTCGGACATTGTCGATCGCTTTCCTCGCGCCCTGCGCGACCTCTGTTTGCAGCATGGCAAGCGGGTGCGACTGGAGGTGAATGGCGCGAACACGCTGATTGATCGCAACATTCTGGACGCGCTGAATGATCCGTTGATGCACCTGCTGCGGAATGCGTTTGACCACGGCATCGAAGACCCACCAAGCCGCCAAGCGCAGGGCAAACCCGAAGAAGGCACGATTCGCATCGCAGCGTTTCATCGGGGCAACCGCACGATGATCACGGTGCAAGACGACGGCAGCGGCATTCCGATTGAAAAAATTCGCGCCAAGGCGATCGCCATGGGGCTAGATCCAGTACTGCTGGGGGCGGCCAGCGATGAGGAACTGGTATCGCTGATTTTTGAACCAGGCTTCAGCACCACCGAGCAGGTCACGTCTCTATCGGGACGCGGCGTGGGCATGGACGTGGTGCGCGACAGCCTGAAGCAGGTGCGCGGCGATATCAAAGTGAGTACAAAAGCGGGAGAAGGTACAACTTTTACGCTATCCGTGCCATTCACAATGTCGGTCGTGCGCGTGCTCATTGTTGAGAGCAATGGCATGTTACTCGCAATTCCCAGCGACGTGATCGGTGAGATGCTGGCGCTTGATCCAAACGCGGTCATTCAGACGGGCGACAGCGAGATGCTCAACGTGCAGGGTACGATCATTCCGCTCGTCGTACTGTCGCGCTGGCTGCGATTCCACGGGTCGCGCTATCCCTATCGCCTGGAAACGCCGCCCAGCATCAAAGCGCCCACGGTGCTGCTGGTGGAGCATAACAGTCAGGCGGTGGGCATTCAAATCGATGCCTGCTGGGGCGAGCAGGAAACTGCCGTGCGCCGCGTCAACAGCACGATTGCGCTGCCGCCGGGGTTCAGCAATTGCACGATTTTAGGCGATGGGCGTGTGGTGCCGCTGGTGAATGTGTCGGAACTGCTGCACTGGATTGCCAGCGCGGAAGCGTCGATCGCGGCCGCTACCCGCGAGTCCCCGGTTGAGCATCTCAATGCTGACCTGTTGCCAGACCCGATCGCCCGCCCACAGCCCACCATCCTGGTCGTCGATGACTCGATCAATGTCCGCCGCTTTTTGGCGCTGACGCTGGAGAAAGCGGGCTATCAGGTAGAACAAGCAAAAGACGGTCAGGAAGCCGTCGAAAAGCTCCAGGCGGGACTGCAAGTCAACGCGGTGGTGTGTGACATCGAGATGCCGCGTCTGGATGGCTACGGCTTTTTAGCAAAGGTCAAGTCTGACCCGCAGTTTGAGCATTTGCCCGTGACCATGCTCACCTCGCGCACCAGCGCCAAACATCGGCAACTGGCGCTGAGTCTGGGGGCGATCGCCTACTTCTCGAAGCCTTATAACGAGCAAACCCTCCTGGCCAATCTGGCCCAGCATATTTATGGCACTCCACCCGTCCCTACGAGCGCTGCGCGCTAAGCCTGTCGCCGCCACCCGCCAACTGCTGGTGTTTCCGCTGCGGCAAGAGCGATTTGCCCTGCCGTTAACCGTCGTGTGTAAGGTGATTGAAGTCGATCGCCTCTATGCCCAGCAGCCCGGCGAGGAGACGGCGATCGCCCTCGATCACGACCAGAATATTCCCGTCCTCGCCGTGCGATCGCGCATCTTTCCGCACGCTCCCGAGCCACCCAAGCGCACGCAAGACGGAACAGCAGCCGGAACAGCAAACGACCACGCAACCGAAACAATCAAAACCCAGTCAGGCACTCCCCAATACCTGGTACTCGTCTACGATTTCCAGGGCGAAGTGCTCGGACTGGCGATCGACGGGCCGCCCGTCCTGCAACGATTTACCGAGTCTGCGTTCAAGCCGCTCTCGGCACTCTATCAGCAGGAGGGCGGCGTGCGCTGCGTCAGCGGGCTGATCTTACCCACCGCCGACAGCCCGCCGATTTTTTTGCTAAACCTGGCGCAGTTGTTGCAGCCGCAGGTGGCGCTTCTGGGAAGCGGGTGACGGGGTGTTGGGGTGTTGGGGTGTTGGGGTGTTGGAGTGACGGAGTAGCCTGCCTTAACGCTCCATCACTCCATTACTCCATCACTCCATCACTCTTTCCCTACACCATTGCCCGATTCACCAAACTCATCACCTTCCCCGGACACTGCGGCAGGGGAATCAGCCTGCTCCAGGCTCCGGCTTCCACCACGCCGAGGGTGTGCTGGCGCAGAATATGTGACTGGACATGCGATCGCGCTCCAATCACAATCGTCGTCAGAATGTCGGGGTCGTCGTTGTAAAAGCGATCGAACTGGAGCGGCGACGGGGTGTTGGCAGAACAGGACTTACGCAGTTGAAACGAGTTCTGTAGATTCTGGATGATTTTTCGCGGGCTGCGCCCGCGAAAAATCATCCAACTGCGTAAGTCCTACAGAATTTGAACTGGACGGGTTTGGGTCGGCGGGTTGAACAGAATTATCACGCGAAAAATTCATGGCAGTTTAGAACTCCACTTGATTAAAGGACAAAATCCCCAAAACCAAAGCCACCCCCGCTTTTTCTGCAATGCAAAGCTGAGGTGGCTAGTGGAGTGCTAAACTGCCTAACTAGCCCACCACACTGCTTGTACCAGTTTGGGGGTTAGTTCCTTGGAGGTGTTGGTCGCACCTTCAGGGAACGCTAAAGAGATGGAAATTTTCAGTTGTTGAGATACGAGCGTACTGCATGTTTGCAGATAACGCAAGCAAAATTTGCAAGAGGTTTACGCAGCAATGGCGATCGCCCCACTGCTCCATCAGCACGCTACCGAACGACCCAACGCACCTGCCATCATCGACGCCCGCGCCGGGAAAACCGTCACCTTTGCCGCGCTAGAGCAACAGTCGGTGCAGATCGCGGAACGGTTGCAGCGGGCGGGTTTGCAGGCGGGTGAGGCGGCGCTGGTGCTGGTGCCCATGTCGGCGCGGCTGTATGCGGTGATGCTGGCGCTGTTTCGGCTGGGGGCGATCGCCCAATTCATTGACTCCGCCGCCGGACTCGACCACCTGGAGCGCTGCTGCACGCTGCATCTGCCCCGCGCCCTGATCGCCACCCCCAAAGCCCACCTGCTTCAGCTAAAATCCGCCGCCCTCCGCCGTATCCCCCTAAAAT
>RFIF01000496.1 GCA_003695655.1 Cyanobacteria bacterium J069 | reverse complement strand
GCACCAATCCCTACACCCAGGAAACGAGTCCGTTTGACCTGTTTGACGACGACGCCAGCCCCGGCGGCAACGGATCGCTGCGGCAGGCCATCTATGACCCCCGGCGGCTGAAGGTATGGATTGCCGCTGGCAACCCGCCTGTGCCCCAAAATCCCTTCCGCTGCTTTGCAGTAGGGCAATTGCTGGGCTTCCCCGATGCTGCCGCTTGCCATGCGCCCAGTATCCCTTAGCGTCTCCTTGGCCGTTGAGGAGAGGGACTGAGGGAAAGAACTGAGCTTGGGGTCTGGGGTTCAAGATGATTGGATTTTGAGTTGCAGATCTAAAGCCCAGAGTCCCTCATGCCACCATCGAAATGGGTCTAACTTTATCCGGGAATGTACGCAGGAAATCTATAAAAACGGGAGATTTTCCAGTATTCTGCTGTAATGCATACGGCAATTACTGAGATTTTTGAGACCGCTATCAGCCGATCCAGTGCCAGCCGATCTAGTATCAGCCGATCTAGTATCAGCCGATTTAGTGCCTGCCGATCTAGTGCCAACCGATCTAGTGCCCGCCGAATCTGGGGACTTCCTGGGAAGTTCCATTGATTTAATTGCTTTAGAGGAACCGAATTAATATGGTGCAGCAATATTTCTCGGAAGACGAGTGGGGAATCTTGACCCAAGCGCCCGCGCTAGCCATCATTGCGCTAACGCTGGCCGACAAGACCGACCCCGTTTCCTTTATGAAAGAAGTGCAGGCGGGTGTGCGTATTTTGGCGGCGGAGCAACAGCGTCAGGATCTTCCCCCCGACGGGCTGGTGCATTCGGTTGTGTCTTCGCTGAACGAAGTGGATTTGGCAGATGGGTCATCGGGTGATTCGCTGCTATTGAAAAAGGAATTTCAGGTGTTGCGCTATATCCGCGACTTGAAAAATGCGTCTGACGGGCGCAAGGCGGCGATCGCCCACTTTGACCAGGTGAAGTCGGTGCTGGCGGCCAAGGTGACAGGCGTGCAGGCCAATGAGTACAAATCCTGGCTGTTGATGCTGGCAACCAAAGTTGCTGAGGCCGTTAAGGAAGGCGGCTTTTTGGGCATCGGCGGCGAAAAAATCAGCGACGCCGAGGCCTCGGTGCTGCGTAAGCTAGAAGACGCGCTGAGTGGTTAGCATTCAGGGCGCGTTTGGCTGCGATTGCTTGGCTGAAAGTTGCTTGGCTGAAAGTTGCTTGGCTGAAAGTTGCTTGGCTGAAAGTTGCTTGGCTGAAAATTGTGCGGTGAAACAAGTTGGGGGTTGGGTCTGACTGCGAATTGCGGCGACTAGCCGCAAACTGTTAATTGTTAAGCTTGTTACTTTCTAAGCTTTTTATTGTGGAGTGAGTGATTATGGTGGGTCTGTTGATTTCGATTTTGGTGCTGGCGGTGAGCCTGCTCATTATTTCCAAACTGCCGCTAGGAATTGATATTGATAATCCTGGAGCGGCGCTGTTTGCTGGGGCGATTATTGGTCTGCTAAACGGACTCTGGTATGCATTCCCAGGATTTATTCGCACGGCTTCCTGGGTGTTTACGTTGGGCATCGTGCCGCTGCTGGGTTCGGTGATTGTGTTTGGCTTGGCGGCGCTGCTGACGCAGGGCTTCCGGCTGCGGTGGGGCATCGGCAGTGCGATTCTAGGGGCGATCGCCCTGGCAATCGTCAGCTCGATTCTGAACGCAATCCTGCAAGCAGTCGGTCTGCTGCCTGGAACTGTGGTCTAATCTACTCGCAGCTTGTTGCTTGAATTCGTAACGTCAGGCTGAAACAAACCCCATGACGACCAGCGATGCCAGCCCCGCCACAATCATCAGCAGGGCTGGCATTGGCTTTCGGGTTTTTATCAAGCGCACCATAAACACGACCACCAGCGCCCCAGTAATGAATGCGGCCAACCCCTTTGCCCAGGGCACGCCAGCCGCCTGCAAAATTCCCGATAGGATCAGTAGCGCGCCGCTGATGCCGCCGGAAATCAGCGATGCCTGACTGCCTGCCTGCCGATAGCCAATTACCCCGCCGACCAGTGCCAGCAATCCGTAGGCGATCGCCGCGATTGCGCTCAAGTCAAACACGATTGAGAAGTCCATTGAAAGCGGATCAAAACTTTGGTGAGCGGTAAGCAATTGGCGATCGCACGCTCCCCAGCTCGATCTCCAACTGCTTACTGCCTGCCTAACAGTATTACAGCGTTTGGTGACAGATCTGCACGGGTCGTAACGCGCTGTAATGCTGGTTGACGCTGCTTATCAGCGATTGATCGCTATTTGCCCCCATAGAAAAAGGCTATTTCCTTCTCCTTGAGTGGCGCAAAGTCTGCCGCCACCAGCAGTTGATTCAGCTCAGCTTGGGAGATGTGCTTGGCCCCAATCCGGACAATGCGCGATCGCATGGTATTGCTGACACCGCTGCGCTGCCGACCCGCCTCTAGCCCCATCACCTGATGGTAGAGGTCGAGCTTGACCTGAGGAATGGGAGAACCGTCGAAATCAATCCCCCGGGCGATCGCCTCGTCGATCGCGTCTGCGCCTGTTGTACTGGAGGTTTCTGTGCTCGGCGTTTGAGAATCTGTGCTCATTAATGACCCGTCCTTTGCGTTTGAAGTCCAGGGAGCATTCTATCAACCGAATGTGGCCCGACTCAGCAATCGCTCAATCATCACTCAACAAAATCACTCAATCAGCACTTAATAATTTCTAACCCGCTTTTAACCCGCTTTTAACCCGCTTTTAACTGGCTTTTAATCTGCTTTTAACTTACAAAGGGCGATCGCCACCTATCATCCGCCCGCCCACCAATCCATCAAATTCCTGTATCCCAGACAACCAAACGGTTTAAGGCATAAAGAAAATCTTTGATGCACCCGCCTTTCTAAAAAACTTGTCTACTCTGATAGAGAACAGACAGACCCAAAAATCAAGTAAAGCCTCGGGGTCGTGTGGGCATTGCCTGCACTCATCCTCTGCGAAGCGCTTTGGAATTTGGTTCAGCGTTGTCCAGAAGTAAGCAAGTAGGCAGAATTTATGGCACAGAGCTTTGGTCTTATTGGTTTGGCGGTGATGGGCGAAAACCTCGCACTCAACATCGAGCGCAACGGCTACTCCATGGCAGTTTATAACCGCACAGGTTCCGTCACCGAAGAGTTCATGAGAACGCGGGCCGCAGGGAAAAACTTCGTCGCCTCTTACACCCTCCCCGAGTTTGTGCAGTCCCTTGAGCGGCCTCGCAAAATCCTGATCATGGTGAAAGCCGGCGGCCCGGTTGATGCTGTGATCGAGCAACTGAAACCCCTGCTCGAACCAGGTGACATGATCATCGACGGCGGCAACTCACTCTATGAAGACACCGAGCGCCGCGTGAAGGATCTAGAATCCACCGGGCTGCGCTTCATCGGTATGGGCGTCAGCGGTGGCGAAGAGGGCGCGCTCAACGGGCCCAGCCTCATGCCCGGCGGCACCGAAGCCGCCTACCGCGAAATCGAACCCATCGTCACCAAGATTGCTGCCCAGGTAGACGATGGCCCCTGCGTCACCTATATCGGCCCTGGCGGCTCTGGGCACTACGTCAAAATGGTGCACAACGGCATTGAGTACGGCGACATGCAGCTAATCGCCGAAGCCTACGACCTGCTGAAAAACGCCGGCGGCTTGACCAACGAACAGATCCACGCCGCCTTTGCCGAGTGGAACACCACCGACGAACTCAACTCCTTCCTGATTGAAATCACCGCCGACATTTTCCTGAAAATCGACCCCGACACGGGCAAGCACCTGGTCGATTTCATCCTCGACGCTGCCGGACAAAAGGGCACGGGTCGCTGGACGGTGATGAGCGCGCTGGAACTGGGCGTCAGCATTCCCACCATCATCGCGGCGGTAAATGCCCGCATTATCTCCTCTATGAAGGAAGAGCGGGTGGCCGCATCCAAAGAGCTGACTGGCCCCAGCGGTCTCTATGAAGGTGACCAGCAAGCCTTCACCAATATGGTGCGGGATGCGCTTTACTGCTCCAAGATCTGCTCTTACGCTCAGGGCATGGCGCTGCTGGGTAAGGCCTCACAGGAGTATAACTATGGCCTGAACCTGGGCGAAATGGCGCGCATTTGGAAAGGCGGCTGCATCATCCGGGCGGGCTTCTTGAATAAGATCAAGCACGCCTACGACGAAAACCCCACCCTGCCCAACCTGCTGCTGGCTCCTGAGTTTAAGCAAACCATTCTGGATCGGCAGGCGGCCTGGCGCGAGGTGATTATTACTGCTGCCAAGGTGGGAATCCCAGTGCCCGCCTTTAGCGCCTCACTGGACTATTTCGACAGCTACCGCCGCGCCACCCTGCCACAAAACCTGACCCAGGCTCAGCGCGACTACTTTGGTGCCCACACCTACCAGCGCATCGACAAGGCAGGCACGTTCCACACAGAATGGGCACCGGAAGAACCGGCACTGGCAGTTCGCTAGGGTTTGTTAGTGTTTGCCAGTGTTTGCAGCCAGAGAGGTTAGAGGTTTGAATCTGGCCTCTCTGGGGTTGTTGCATTTAGCTAGCAAGCTACATCAAAGCAAACGTCGTCGGATCAAGATCGGCGGCGTTTTTTGTGGAGCTAGGGCAGCCGGCAAGACTTGCGCGTGCGATCGCCTTCTGGCGTTCGTTGCAGGTGAAGATGATCGGGCGATATTGGCTGCCGAAGTCGGGGGCGACGCCTTTGCCGTTCG
>RFIF01000046.1 GCA_003695655.1 Cyanobacteria bacterium J069 | reverse complement strand
GAGAATCAGCAGCGCCGAGAGGCTGGTAAGAAAATCGCCCAGGTGGTTGCTGATGTTTGCGGTGGTGGTGGCGCGAAAGCCCGTGCGGACAAATCGGGCATACAAACCTTCCCAGCGATCGCGCGTGGTTTGTTCTGCTGCGTGAGCCTTCACCGAATGAATGCCCGTCATCGTTTCCACCAGGTAAGACTGGCTATCGGCGCTGCGGTTGAAGGTTTCATTCAGCCAGTTGCGGAGGATTGGCGTGCTGATCAGCGTCAGGATGGCAAACAGAGGAATCACGGCCAGCGCGATACCCGTCAGTGTGATGCTGTAGTACGCCATCATCCCCAGATACACGACGGAGAAGATACTATCCAGAATCACCGTCAGCGCCGTGCTGGTGAGGAACTGGCGGATCTCCTCTAGCTCCTGCACGCGGGCTACCGTATCTCCTACACGCCGCGCCTCAAAGTAAGATAAGGGCAGCCGCAGCAGATGGCGGAAGAGTTGCGCCGACAGCGCCATATCCAGCCGATTGGTCGTGTGGGTAAAGATAAATAGCCGCAGAATGCCCAGCACTGCCTCAAACACGGCGATAATTAGCAGCGCGATGCCCATCACGTCTAGCGTGGGGATGCTTTCCTGCACCATCACCTTATCGATGATGACCTGCGTAATCACGGGTGTGCCCAGTCCCAGCAGTTGCAGCGTCAGCGAGGCAAACAGCACCTCCCCCAGCAGCACGCGATATTTCCACACCGCAGGCAAGAACCATTTGAGGCTAAATTTGTCCTGCTTTTGAACAGGCTCCACCGTCCAAAGCTGCCCGTCCCAGGCCGATTGGACGACGGGCTTGGGGACGCTTTTGCAGGTGCGGTCAGGGTCGAGCGGGTCGGCAATTAGCAGGCGATCGCCCTTCACGCCGTAGGCCACCACCCAATGCTCCCGATGCCACAGCATCAGCGCCGGATAGCTGACGGTCTGCAAGTCGCGCCACTCGGTCAGCAGCAGCCGCTTCATTTGCAGTCCCAGCTTTTCGCCCGCGTTGATCAAATCCTTGGGCAACTGCCCGCGCAACTGCCGCTGCACCCAGTCGATTTGCGTAGGGGCATTGAGAACCTGAGCCACCATCGTCAGGCAGGCGGCCGCCGAATTGACGCCGCCCACAAAGGGAAATCCCTCCACAGGTTTGGGCGCGTCGGAATAGTCGGGCTGATAGCGCGATCGCCCCTCCAGCCAAAACTGGCGCACCTCAGGAACCCGCGCCGATACTTCATCCCACAGGTCGCTGCTCCACGCCAACACCTGCACCTCTTTGCCCGCTGCCCGCGCTTTCCACGGGCCCGTCAGGCTAGGAAAATCGCCAAACCAGTCTCCCGGCTTTAGCAGCGTCGGCTTGCCATCTTCTGGCACCAGCCGCACATTGCCCACCAGCACCAGATATTGCTCCCCTGGCGCATCCGCCGACCAGATCACCTCGCCCAGCTTGTACGACCGGGCAACGGCCTGATTCTTGACGGCAATCTGCTGATCCGCGTTGAGCCAGCAGAGGGGAGGGGCATCCCAGGGAATGCTGGCAAGGAGGTCTTGGGGCATTATTCTTCAATGTTGATTTTAATGGGCAGGGTTTGAATTTTTTCGGCAAGCCATTGGTCAAATAGCTCGTTTTGCAGCGTTTGGCGCACCTGGGGATTTTCTAGCACAGCAGGTAGCAGTTCTTCGACGCGAAACAAGGCCCAGCGCCCCTCTAGCTCGATGGGGCCCACGATCTGCCCCGGTTTCGCCAGGTCGATTGCCGCCCGCAAGATATCTGGCATACTGCCCCGACTGACCGGGCCCATCATGCCATTCATCACGCGGTCTTCTAGCAGCGAGTGCTCCCGCGCCAGCTGCTCAAAACTGGCTCCCTCCGAGAGTTGCAGGCGCAGTTCTTCTGCCAGATCTTTGCTGTCTACAACAATGCGCGACAGCACCACCCTATCCAGGAACATTTTGCGCTCGATGAAATATTCCTGGAGCTTCGGCTCCGTCACGTTTTGCCGCAGTTTATCCATACGGAAGCCGATGGCAATGCGCTCGTGAAAGGCTTCGTAGGTTAGCCCGTTGGTGCTGAGCCACTGCTGGAAGACCTGGGCATCCGTCAGCTTGTTGTTCAGCCGAAAATCGACGACGGCTTGTTCTAAAACGGCAGGGCTGGGCTGGAGGTTGGGTTCCTCGGTGAGCGATCGCTCGATGACGTACTGCCGCACGATTTCACCAATGAACCCGTCGAGCTTGCCCCCCGCCTGCAAATAGCGAAAAACCTGGGATACGGTAATCGGCTGGTTGTCAATGGTCAAAAACGGCTCTGAAGTCATGCCATAGCTCTCTGCATCAGCACCCTCCATTATGCCCAAGGTTGGGGTTTAGGTTTCAGGGGTTAGGGGTTGGGGGTTAGGAGCGGGTGGAACCTTGTATTTGGGTTTGACGTTATAAATAGGTGGTCATAATTGGTCTAAAGGTTGGGTCTTGTGACCCGCTTTGGGCTGAACGTTGCGTTGGAGTTGGGTTGGGTGGCGATGGAACGGTTGGTGGTGGAGAGGCGGCAGGGCGATCGCCCTCGTTTTTGCAGAAACCTAATCGCGGGTGGAGCGCTGACGTTGAGCTTGTGGCTGGGCAGCGTGGGGCTGG
>RFIF01000495.1 GCA_003695655.1 Cyanobacteria bacterium J069 | reverse complement strand
CGCCCTACCGTTGCCCCATCCGAGGCCGAAAGCAAACCAGATAGCAAGCCGCAAGTTATCAAACCCGTCACCCCCGCCTCAACAGAACCCGTTGCCAAACCAGCAGCGACACCTGTGACGGCTGCTGCCTCCCCTCAGGACGCTGCAACTCAGACTGAGGCAGGCACTGAGGCAGAAGGTGCAGAAAGCGCAGAAAGTGCAGAAAGTGCCGCAGCCTATAAGAACGCCTCTCGGCAGCACCCCATCCCCCCCGCGAGCGAACCGATGCAGTATCGGGCAATCGGGCTGGTGCGAGGCGTGTATACTCCTTCCGAGGAGCAATTTACACGCGGCACCCTGGTCACGGAAGACGGCACAGTCATCGATGCGGTGCTGCTGGGACGAGTGATGAGCCTGGTGAAAAAGCACCTGGACTTGACCCAAGCTCATTTGTGGGTCGTATATCCCCGGACTCGCGAAAAGGTGATTGATCTCCATGCTCAGATTGTGGGGGTTTGGGAGCCGGAAAGCCTGACCAAAGACAAGGTAGAAAGTGAGACAGAAGACGCCGCTCAGCAACCCCCCGCTGGCGCTGCTGGAGATGGTCTAGACGACGGCTACTTCTCGGTGCGGGGCGAAGTGTTGTCTGCATCTCCCGAAGAAAATCGCGTGATTGTGCGCGTGCAGCAGGCCCCGAAAAAAAGCGACAAGCCCGGTGAAGACCGGGAACGCATGTTCAAGATCATTCTGCACGGCTCGATAGAAGGCAAAACTGTCGGCTATTTTTGGGATCTGCATGTGCAGCGGCAAGGCAATGACCTGACGTTGCAAAGTGGCACGATGATTGGGCTGGTGCCGCCCAAAAAGCGGAAACCTGGATCGAGTGCGCCGCGCGGCAACTTCGCCCGCAAAAAGCGCTTCCCCGATCGCGGTGGTGCCCCAGTTCGCCCGGTGCGGGCAGGAGAGGGCGGCGCTACAGCTCCCACTCCTGTTCGCCGGGAAGGTGCGGCAGTGTCAAAGCCTGTGAAACGCCCGAAAGAGTCCTAGACGGAAAGAGTTCTAGACGGAAAGAGTTCTAGACGGAAAGAGTTCTAGACGGGCATCTCAGAGACGCTACTCCAGGTTGATCTGTGCGCCCCAGCGGTCTTGGGCGACAAAGGCGCGATCGCCCGGAATCGGGGCCACAGGTTCCGTCAGAGTAAATTCGCCCGCCTCGATCCACTGCTTTAGCTCCTGAGCCACCTGCCGCGCCAGAAAAATGCTGGACAGCGGCGCAGACCGGACACTGCGACCGTCGATGGTGATGCGGCCCGATTTGAGCTGGGCATAGCTGACCAGCCCAAACGTCGGGCGCACTCGCCGGGGAATGGAGAAATCCACCACCGGAGCCACCAGCTCGGCATCCTGTACGGCGCAGCGTTCTACCACAGTCTCATTTAGCACGGGCAGTGGCACGCCAATGCCAATCATCAGCGATGGGCCATAGCCCTTGAAATAGCAGCCCTTGACCCAGCGATCGCCCATTTGTTTGGCATCGCCAATCAGCGCCAGCGTCGCCGCCGGGCCAATGGGCGTGCGGTTGGGCAGCCGCTTTTGCAGCGGGAAGTGCTGCGTTCCCTCCCAGGCAACATAGCCCACGCCGCCCCCCAGAAAAATTCGCGTGCCGATGCCCACCAGGTTCAAGTCCGGATCATTCAGCAGCGGCGAGAGCGCTCCCGGATTGGCATAGACCGCATTGCCCAGGCGCGGCTGGAGCGGGCCGAGGTAGGTATAGAGCGGGCGATCGCCCCCGTTTACACCCACGATGAAGTTCTGGTAGAGATTGCGCGGGTTGAACAAATAGAACTGATTGATCGTATCGCGGGTAATCGTCGTCTCCACCGAAGCACGGGGATAGCAGTCCGTCACCTGACCGATCGCCCGCAGCTTGACTGGTTTTCCGGCAATCAGGTCGGCAATTACATGGCCGCCGCCCCGCTCCCGCTGCACCGTGCGTGTTTTGCCCTCGCGCAGTTCCTCTGGGTCGGGGGAGTCCCATGCGCCGCCTAGCTCTGCCATCTGGCTCGCGCCCAGATACAAGTCCACCGCTCCAAACCCCGAATACGCCATCACGCCATCCAGCCAGCACTGACGAATCTTGATCGGCGGGTCAGTATGTCCCAGATTCAGCACCGCCCCCGACGACTCCGCAGGCTCAAACGTGCCCGTCGTCACCACATCCACCGTCTTTGCGACCTTGGCCACACCCAGCTCCGCCACCCGTGCCTTTAGCTCTTCCACCGTCCACACCACGGCTTTTTGCTGCTGAATCTTGTCATTAATGTCGGCGATGGTTTTCATGAGGAGTTGGGGGATAAGGGGGTCGGCAGTCCTCTGCGATCAGGAGAATTTAAGGGCGATCGCCCAGCAGGATACGTTCCTCTATGTCCAGGGCGAAACGCTGTGGGGACACGAGGTTCACCGATCGCACCTGACTGATTTGCCCGACAGCCCACTCTATCATCTGCGTCCCTACGACCCGCAGAGTCCCTACGTTCTCGAAGGCTGGCATCTGCCGAATCTCCATGCATCTTACCTGCATCTGCACTAGGGGGTGCGGCCGGAGGTGGCGGCGCGGTTTGTGGCGGCATGTGGCGATCAACCCATCGACGCGGGCGGCTAGAAGCTGCGCCTATTTTGCAAAACCCGCCGTTGCGGGCTGATCGATAAAGTCTACTGTTGTCAGGAAGAATTTCATCCCGTACAATCGTTCATCAAGTTGTGAGTAATTCCCAAATTCGCGCAGCCGACTTTTCCCCCGAAATTTTGGTCGTTTAGTCATTTACGGCGTTGGCAGATGCGGCAAACATCTACCAACACCTGACCCCTCGACAGATCGGGCCTGTCTCAGGGCTGCGTCCATTTTAGGCCGCCCTGTCATCAGCGCTTCACGTCCTTGGGCGGCCAACTTTTCGGGGTTTCCCTAAACCACGTTTCACCTAGAGGAAACCCTGATGTTCCAAATTCAATATGTTTGGTCGTCCCCATTGTCGGAGGCGACCCAGTTTTCGCTGCCGCCGCTGACCTGCGAGCTGCCGTGTCGTCGCCGCCTGTGCCACTACATTGTCGGACTGCCCGAAGATGCCCAAATGGCGATCGATCGGCTGCACCTGTTGCACTATGCCGAACGCTTTGAGTGGACTCGCGCCCTGCAAATTCCTCAAAACGGCATTGTGATTAACCCCCGCCCTGGTGAGGTGCTGCGCTCCTTGCAGCGCGAGGTGCGGATTGATGCCGTCGGGAATGAGTAAGGATAGGTGAGGATGGAGGGCGATCGCACTTTTGTGTAGGAGAGCGATCGCGCTTTTGTATGGGAGGGCGATCGCCCTCCCATACATCCCAAAAGCTAGCTATCTTTGAAACCGGAACAACCTTAGCATCCCAAGTAGAGGGTGATTATACTGAATCAATCCACCTAATCACCCCATAGAACCTAAGAGGATCTAATATTGCCAATTTTGCCCATGAAGTCCACGGCAACCAAAGTGCCCAACCAGAGGAATTCCCATGAACCTCCCCATCCCTGAAGATTTAGAACGCCGTCTTCAGCCCCGTCTTGCCTTACCCCAACAATCCATTCGCGAATTTTGCGATCGTTGGCAAATCATCGAACTAGCGCTCTTTGGTTCCATTCTGCGCGATGACTTTCGCCCCGATAGCGACATCGATATGCTGGTCGCCTTCGCCCCCACCGCTAACTGGGGACTGTGGGAACATGCCCAAATGCAACAGGAACTCGAAGCCCTCCTAGATCGCGCCGTCGATCTGATTAGCAAACGCGCCATCGAACGCAGTGCCAACTGGATTCGCCGTCAAGAAATTCTTTCCACCGCCCAAACCATCTATGCCAAGTAACCGCGATCGCGCTGCCCTCCTTGATATTGCCAGCGCCGCCCGCAAAGTTCTGCAATACAAAGCTGGCATAGACAAAGCGGAGTTTTTTCGCGATGACAAAACTCAGTCGGCGATCGTCTTCCAGCTCCTGATTATGGGCGAAGCAGTGAAACGGCTGTCCACAGAACTGCGATCGCAACATCCAGACATTCCCTGGTCACTCATTGCTGGTATGCGCGACAACTTGATCCATCGATATGATGACATCGATCTTGATGAGGTCTAGAAAACCTCTGAAGCCGATATTCCTACCCTATTGCTTGCTTTGGCAGCTTTATTGCCGAATGAATCCAAAGGATAAGAGCGATCGCCTTTCTCGAAGGGGTCAGCGAAGATGATCAATAATCATCATTAAATTCAGCGAATTCAAATCAGCGAATTCAAACCCGTACAAATTACCATCAGATCTGTGCTGAGAAGTGGCGATCGCGCTCTTTCAGCAAAACTATATCAGTCTTTGCAGAGCCAGCAATTTTTCAACTGGGTTGGATTCAAGCCCAATCCATCACCAATACCCAACTCGCGGAGAGGTTGGCAGTTAGGGGGCTGGATTCAACTGAGCGATCGCATTCTTGGCAGCCTCGGAGCCGATGTTGCGGAGAGCCTGGAGGATGTTTTGCTGGGTGGTGGTGTCGGCAACGGCGATTTTCCTAGGGAGATCCGGTGTGAGTGCCCGTTCCATCGCTCTCATTAATGCCGGGATCGCTTCGTCGCCTTTGAGAGTGCCCGCTGCTTCGATGGCGAGTCTGCGCACATTCCAGTCGGCATCGTCGATGGCGGCGGTGATGGCAGGAATGGCGGCAGCGGAGCCGATTTTTCCCAGGGCGTTGACGACGCTGCGGCGGACAGGGGCAGATGGATCGGCGATCGCGCTGAGCAGCAACGGAACTGCCCGATCAGACCGCAGGTTGCCGAGGGAACGGGCAGAGAGCGATCGCAACGACGGGTCTGCATGATGCAGCAGTTGGGTGGCATACTGCTCAAAATCAGCCGCCAATGCTGCCTGATCCGGCGCAGCAAGGCAGGTGGCGCTGCGCTGCATCAGCGGGTCAAAGGCAAAGCCGTATTCGCTGACCGTGGCGCTAGTGCCAGCCCAGGATTCACCATATTTCTCCAGGCAAAATTGCTGGAATGCAAAGAACTGCGTCGCTCTGCCGTTAGGCAGTTGCCCTGCCTTAGACAGGCAAAGATCCTCATAGGCAACGCTAGGGCCTAGTAACGCAGTCTCATCGGTGGGCTGCTTCCAGCCCACCCGTGCGCGAAAGACCTGCTTTCTGTATTGATTGACCTCCGACCAATCGTGAACCGTTTCGCAAATATCGTCCCAAATGCTTTTTTGAACGCTGAACCCAAAGACGCCGTCGCTAGCCTCCACCCAAAGGCGATCGATTTTCTGGAAATCATCGCAGGGAAAATGCGCGATCGCCCAAGCGGAGGTTGCTGCTCCCTGCTGTCCCAAAATGTTGCACATCAGGGCATAGGTTTTCTGGTCGGCTGCGTGCCACAGCCTTGCCGCGAGCAACTCTTGTAATGCTTGATAATCGGCAGTTCTATTAAAAAGCATGGTTGTTTCCGGTTGGGTAAGCCTGAATCTTGCTATTGCCGATTCTGCGTTCCCTATGCTTTCTCGGTTTCGTTCCGAATAGTATTCCACTCGGCGTTCGTCAGCGGCTGAGAGATGAGCTGAATGCCAAAGCACCGCTCGGCAGCGCCGGTGAGCGCAGCGATGATTTTAACCAGGTCGGGCTGCTGGTTTGAATCAACCGGAACGTCTGGTGGGGCGGCTTCTAGCGGTGTGTCGAAAATCTGCTGAAATAGCGACTCGTTGGGGCGCAGGCGCATAGAGCCATGTTGCAGAACGACCTCGCCACGCCGCAGTTGGGCGCTGCCGATCAGCTTGTAGCCGCCGTCGGTGACGAGATCAGCACGGGTGGCGGTGCCAAAGCAGTTGGGATTGTGGATATAGCCGCGGCCGGCGGTGCCGTAGTGGAGCGGGACACCGAGCGATCGCCAACCTTCGATCAAAAACTCGCAGATTTTTTCGTAGGCGGCTTTGCGGCTGATGCCCAGCCCCGACGCCACCACCGCATAGGTGAGGTCGCCCTGGTGCAGCACGGCTCGCCCGCCGCTGGGGCGCTGCACCAGGTCAATCGGCTGATTTTGGTAGACGAGCGATCGCCAATGGTCGGGAAACTGCCGCTGATGATAGCCCAGGGAAAGGGCGATCGGCTCCCAGGTGTAGAACCGCAGCGTGGGCGGGTGCAATCCCTGGGCGTGCTGCTCAAACAGCCAGCGGTCGATCGCCATTTGCACAGAGCCAGAAGCCGCCAGCGGGGGAATCAGCCGCCAAATGGGGCGATCGCCCCCGCTAAAGCCATTTCCGCCAAAACCATCTCCCCCAAAACCATCCTGGCTCAAGCACCAAACTCAGCCTGAAGGATTTCGTCGTAGCTGTCTGCCACCGAGGCCACCATCGTGATATTGCGCGATACTTCGCCCGGCGATAGTTCCGCCACAGTGCGCTGAGCCGCCACCACCACCTTGTCATCCATGACGGCAAAGTGAGACTCAAAGGTGCTCGTCCAGTTCAACTCCAGCAGCTTGCGGAGGAGGACTGACTCATTCTTAGCGGGCAGATCTAGCACAGGTGACCAGACGGCTAACAGGTCGTCGTCGGTTTCCCCCGTCAGTTGGACAAACACCTCTACGCTGCCGTACTTAAACTTCCAAAGCGTCGTGCCCTCTTCGGAACGGCTGACCATGGCGCTCTGGTCTTCTTGCAGGCTGGAGATGACGGTCTCAATCACATCCAGGTGGCTGGTGGATTGAATGATTTGTTCCGTCGAAAGATCTTGGTTAGATTCAGATTCCATAGGAGCGTTGTCGTCCGGTTGTGTGGAGCAGGAGAGCCAATTTGGGAGGGAGCCAGGCGGCAGATTCCCAAGACTCGGATCTACAGCATTCAATACCATTCCATCAAATTCATTATCCTGTTGAGGCAACTGCCAGCATGGCTCAACATTGTGCGGTGATTCGTTCACCCCCTCACAACTTTAGCCGCTCAAGACGCGATCTGGATTGCTTCTGCTAAGTTTCTTGCCAAACTCGCTGCGTCAATTCTATCGGCTTCGCAACCTACCCACCCACACGCTAGATTAAGCGAAATGTCCACCCGATGTTCCCTGACTTGCCCTGCTGCCTATGGTCAGTTCCCAATCTTTTGCCAGCCTTGAAAACACCCCGGTTTTCGATAAAACTTCTGATAAAGTTCCCGATAAAAACTCCGATAAATCCGATAAAAACGTTGTCGCCAGTTCTACAGCCGCAGCGCTGAAGG
>RFIF01000494.1 GCA_003695655.1 Cyanobacteria bacterium J069 | reverse complement strand
TTCTTGCCCCATTACTCCATCCCTCCGTCACCCCATCACTCTTTATCTCTAACCTCCAACCCCCAACCCCCAACCCCTAACCAACCCTGAGCTATACTGTGCTCAGCTTTTGAGTATGGGAGGCGAAGCGCTGGTGCGTGGTGCGTGGTGGTTTGCGGCGGGGTTATTATCTCCTTGGGCTGTGATGACGCTGGGGTTACGTCCGGCGATCGCCAACCCTGCCAGCTTAGTCGAGTGGGGGTCGCTGAGGACGGAGCCTGTGGTTGCGCCTGTGTCGCCGCCCGTCGTCCCAGAGACGCTGCCTGCGCCCGATGCGCCGAATGTGCCAGGGCTGGGAGCGGCTGAGCCGTTTGTGCCAGAGCCGGAGGTGCGATCGCCCCTGTCGCTGGTGGTGGATCTGAGCGATCGCCGCGTGTATGTATACGAAGAGGAGCGGGTGAAAACCAGCTTTCGGATTGCCGTAGGGCGCGCAGGCTGGGAAACGCCCACGGGCCGCTATGAAGTGATCAGCATGGTGGAACATCCCACCTGGCAGCATCCGTTTACAGGCGAAGTGGTGCCGCCGGGCAATGGCAACCCGCTGGGGGTTCGCTGGATCGGCTTTTGGACCGATGGCAAAAACACCATCGGCTTCCACGGCACGCCCAATGAAGAAACAGTAGGTCGCGCTGCCTCCCACGGCTGCGTCCGAATGTATAACGGCGATGTGACGACGCTGTTTGAGATGGTGCAGGTCGGCACGCCCGTCATTGTGGTTCCTTAGGGATTTGCGCCGCGCCGCGCTGCCAACTGCTGCACAAATTCTGCATGAGCCGGTGACTGGATGCCTACCTGTAATCTTTGCATTACCTGGGTCATGTTTCCGGCACACAGCGCTACCACATCCAGCCAGAAACCGGGAAACATGCGGCTGCGAATCATGCCATCGGCATCAGGAGACAGCGCCACATACTCGCCTTCATTTAGCCAAAACCAGTCCAGCTTGTTGTCTAAACTCTGCCACACGACGTATTCCTGTACGCCGTTGCGGCGATAGACCTGTTTTTTGGTATGGAGGTCGATGGAGGCGCTGCTGGCGGCGATTTCTACAATGAGTTCCGGTGCGCCCTCAATGTAATCGTCTTCGCTGATGCGGGACTGCCCACCAGCAGCCGGGTCAATCAGCAGCACGATATCGGGCTGGGGGTCATTGTCCAGGTCGAGCCGCACGGTTGGGTTGTCGCCCATTTCAACTCCTGGCGTTGCCATTTCGTAAGTGCCTAACCAGGTGATCAACCAGCCGTGAGGTTTTGCGTGACTCTTGAAGCGGAGGGCAGCGGGCACGTAGACGACTCCTTCAATCAGTTCAGCTTTTTTGAGATAGGGCATCGCCTCGTAGCGCCGCTCAAACTCGGCCCGCGAGAGGTGGTCGCCCGTTTCTAAGGGCGGCAGCTTGGTGGAGGTGGGGCGATTCCCGTAGGGATCGCTTTGCGAATTGCGCTGAGTCTGAGTCATTTTGGAGGGTTTAGGGTTAAGAGTTGGGGGCGAAAACTACAGAAAACTACAATTTCGTCTTGAGCGAGGTGAAGCGCCAAACTTGTGCAGGGAGGTTGACGTTTATAATCACTAGGGATGAAGCGCATTCTGAGAACTTGATCCGCCGCCAAGCCCGAATCTTTTTTCCTATTGTACGGTTGCCATCCGGTTAGCCCAAAGAACCTGATTCCTATGAATTCGACTCTCGCGCTGTTAAAAGATCGCCTGCAAACTGCCCTGGTGGCGGCCTTTGGCCCAGAGCTGGCCGATGCCGACCCGGTGCTGGTGCCGGCCAGCAACCCCAAGTTTGGCGACTATCAGGCAAATGGGGCGATGGGGCTGGCCAAGCGGCTGGGACTGTCTCCGAGGGCGATCGCCTCTCAACTCCTCAACCACCTCGATGTAGCTGACCTGTGCGACCCGCCGGAAGTAGCCGGGCCGGGCTTCATCAACCTGCGGCTGAAGACGGCATATCTAGAAGCACAGCTCAAAGCAATCCAGTCCGATCCGCGCCTCGGCGTTGCGCCTGTACCCAACCCCAAGCGGGTGATCGTCGATTATCCCAGCCCTAATATCGCTAAGGAAATGCATGTTGGGCATCTGCGCCCCTGCGTAATTGGCGATGCCCTAGCGCGGATTTTGGAATTTCTGGGGCATAACGTGCTGCGGCTCAGCCACATTGGCGACTGGGGCACGCCGTTTGGTATGCTGATCGCTTACTTGCGTGAAGCCTATCCCGATGCGCTAGTGAGCGGCAAACTGGATCTAGGCGACCTGGCAACTTTCTACCGAGCAGCCAAAAAGCGCTTTGACGAAGATGCCACGTTTCAAGAAGCGGCGCGGCTGGCGGTGGTGCAGCTTCAGGCGGGCGACCCGGAGACGATTCAGGCGTGGAAAATTGTTTGCGATTTGTCGAACCGCACCAATCGCAAGATTTTTGACCTGATGGGGCTGTCGCCCCAGATTCAGGAGCGAGGCGAATCGTTTTACAACCCGTTTTTGCCCGACGTGATTGCAGAACTGGATCGGCTGGGACTGCTGGTGGAAGACCAGGGCGCAAAGTGCGTGTTTTTGGAAGGCTTTACTAACAAAGAAGGGAAGCCGCTGCCGCTGATTGTGCAAAAGTCGGACGGCGGCTATAACTATGCCACGACGGACTTGGCGGCGATTCGCTATCGGGTGACGGAAGACCGGGTGCAGCGGGTGATCTATCCTGTTGGCGCAGAGCAGACTAATCACTTCACCCAGATCTTCCAAGTCGGCAAGCGGGCGGGCTGGATTACCGACGAGACGGAGTTTGTCCACACGCCGCTGGGGAACATTTTGGGCGAAGATGGTAAGAAGCTGAAGAGTCGCTCTGGCGAAGCAGCGCGGCTGGTGGATTTGCTGGAGGAGGCGATCGCCCGCGCTCGGGCCGACCTGGAAACTCGCCTGACGGACGAAAACCGTACGGAAACCGAAGACTTCATCGCCAACGTGGGTCAGGTCGTGGGCATCGGCGCGATCAAATACGCCGACCTCAGCCAAAACCGCACCAGCAGCTATATCTTCAGCTATGACAAAATGCTGGCGCTGCAAGGCAACACCGCGCCCTACATGCTCTATGCCTACGTGCGGGTGCAGGGCATCAGCCGCAAAGGTGGCGTGGATTTTGAGGCGCTGGGGGCTGACAGTCCCATCCTGCTGCAAGACGAGTCCGAGTTTGCCCTGGCGAAATCGCTGCTGCAATTTGACGAGGTGCTGAGCGCGGTAGAAGCCGACCTGCTGCCCAACCGCCTCTGCGAATATCTGTTCGACCTCAGCAAAACCTTCAACCAGTTCTACGATCGCTGCCCGATTTTGCAGGCAGACGAGCCGCAGCGCACGTCGCGGCTGATCCTGGCGGATCTGACGGCGCGCACGATTCGGCTGGGGCTGTCGCTACTGGGCATCCAGGTCTTGGAGCGGATGTAGGGTTTGAGGGGTTGGAGGTGAGGGAATTAGCCGCCACGGCTGAATCGATCGCAGGTCTGGGTGATGAGGGATGCCGGATTCATGTCGAAATTTTCGCTGCCGAGGGCGATCGCATCTTGGAAAAATTGCCTTGCATTTTCGACCCTGCCCCTTGAAATTGAGGCGGCAAAGAGCTAAGAGCTGTCATCAATTA
>RFIF01000493.1 GCA_003695655.1 Cyanobacteria bacterium J069 | reverse complement strand
GGTTAGGGGTCAGGGGTCAGGGGTCAGGGTTTGTGTGGCCCCGCTGCTGTTTGAGTCTTTCGTTTGTTCAGTATTGTGGAAACAGGAAAAGTGTGAAAACAGTAAGAGCGCAGAGCCAAGGGGCTGAATCAACATGGGTACGCTAGTTACAGCGGCGATCGCCATTCTAATTTTGATGCTGGTGTTTTCGTTGATTACGAAAGCCATCCGACTCGCCATCAACATCGCAATTATTTTAGTGTTACTGTTTGTGCTGCTGCGAGTGACTGGAGTCAGCCTGGGCGACGCAATGCAGCCCGTATTCGCCTTTTGGGACTGGCTCCGGCAGGTGTTCCAAAACTCCCAGCGATAATTTTTAGCTGTAAATGGCGATCGCTCTCCCCAATCTAAACCCAGCGATTCCAGCACAGGTCTGCCCAACCCATTCATCCCTCATCCCTCATCCCTCATCCCTCATCCCTTCCATCATGCAACTCCTCGACGACCTCGCAACCCAATGGCAAATCGAAGACCCGGAAGAACAGCGGATCATTTCTAATGTCTCTTGGGCGCAGTATGAAACGCTGCTGGCAGAACGGGGCGACAGCCTTGCCTATCGGGTAAATTATTTAGATGGAGTGTTGGAAATCGTGGCACCGAGCCGTCGGCATGAAAGCGGAAAAACTTGCATTGGCACACTGCTAGAAATCTACTTTTTGGAAACAGACACAGAGTATTTTCCAACAGGCTCCACCACCTTCCGACAGGCAGAGCGGCAAGTTGGACTGGAGCCAGATGAGAGCTATTGTATTGGCACGGAAAAGGAGATTCCAGATCTAGCAATTGAAGTCATTGTCACCAGCGGCGGCATCAATCGCCTTGAGCGATTTCGTCGGCTGGGCGTGCGGGAGGTATGGTTTTGGCAGGGCGATCGCTTTTCGATCTACCACCTGCGCGAACAGTTGCCTGAACAGTTTACGCAAACTTTTGGGTACGAATTGATTCAGCACAGCGAATTGCTTCCCGAACTCAATCTGGAACTGTTCAGTGAATGCGTCCGCAATCCCAATCCGCTGGCGGCTGCGAAAGCGTTTCGTCACGGCATTCGAGAGCAGTTGCGTCAGGAATTGTGAGACTCATCGAGTGTTTCCAGAAAATCACAAAACCTATTGAGATCTGCAACGAGTGATGTGTGGCAGCCAGGCAGCATAGTTACTAATTCCTGCAAGCGGGATGGCTTCAAATTAAAGGTATACACCTTCCGAATCACATGGCGCAATCCCCGGTATTCATTTAGGCAGTTGCGCGACGTACGCTCCAGCACCCGTGGACGAGTACCTGGAAACGCCGCAGACATTTGTGTCAACAAATCGCGATGCCATTCTGGGCCGGTCGGCACAGCACGATCTACTTCTCTGGCAATATCTTCCAAAATGCGTTCAATTGCAGTGTAAAAGCTGTGCAGATTGAGTGCCACTCCGTCGTAATAGTCCTCATCTTGGCTATCAATAGCTTTGTTTAAGAGTCGCAGAGTGCGCTCTACGACGCGGGCAATTTCTTCCATTTCCGACCGAATACGGATAGCCAGAATCGCAGCGTTTGGAGTCATAGATCTACTCCAATCGCTTCAATTTCTGCCAGGATTCGAGGCGAGGCAGATTCTGCTTCAACTAGATCGATCGGCATATCAGGGTCGATTGCCAGCAATTCTCCCACAGCGCGGAAATAGTCACGAGGATTCAGCCCCCACACGGCGAGATCCACATCCGATCGCTCATGCACTTTTTCGGGCGATCGCATTGAGCCAAACAGCACGACTCGCTCAGCGTGAAACTCTTGCTTGAGGCACTCAGCGGCCTGCTGGGCTACGGACAAACCAAGCTGGTGGCGCTGATGCAGGCGATCGCGCCGCTGCTGCTGTCGTTTGCGAGCAGTGGCCCGATAAGCGGCCATCTCATCGGCGGTAGGCAACATTTGGCATCCTTGGAGCATCCTTCAGGTATCAAAAAGTGTAACTGAAAGCACGGTTTGTGTCTGACGGTGCCACAGTAAGGACATCCTTAAATTCATTCCTATGAGGAGATGATAGCTAATGAAATCCATGATGAAATCTGCCGTAAACGCTGCAACAAAACCGGCGTGGATGTCTCGTCAGGCTAAGATGGCGCTGGGATGGAGTTCGGCGGTGCTGCTGGCAGTCGGCGGGCTGAGTATAATGCCGATGAATACGAACCCTGTGATGGCAAATGAAGTGACGACGCGCGTGCTAACGGTAACGGGAACTGGGAATGAGTTTGTGACGACGACCCTGAGCCAAGTGAACCTGGGCGTAGAAGTGCAGGCTAAAACCGCTGAAGAAGCCCAGCGGGAAGTGGCTCGTCGGTCAAACGCGGTGGTGGAACTGCTGCGATCGCGCCAGGTCGACAAGCTGCAAACCACGGGCATCACCCTCAGCCCAGTGTATGACTACAGCGAGAACAGACAGCGCGTCGTTGGCTACACGGCTACCAATACCGTCAGCTTCCGTCTGCCCACTGAGCGAGTTGGGACACTGCTAGACGAGTCCGTGCAGGCGGGAGCCAGCCGGATTGATAGCGTCAGCTTTGTGGCATCTGATGAGGCGATCGCCCAAGCTCAGCAAGTCGCCCTGCGAGAAGCCGTACAAGAGGCGCAATCCCAGGCAGATACGGTGCTGGCCGCTCTGGGTCTGCGTCGTCAGGAAATTGTCGGCGTGCAGATCAACAACGCCGCTGCGCCCCAGCCGCTGCCCGTGATGTATCGGCAGGCGGCGGCAATGGATGCGGCGGCAGCACCCACGCCCGTTATCAGCGGCGAACAGGAAGTGCAAAGCACGGTGACGCTGCAAATCCGTTATTAGGACGAAAACTAGAATAGCACTCGGAATCAATTTCGCTGACTCCATGCAGCGTATTGACCGAGTGCTATTGCTTTGTTGAGAACGCTGATTTTCCAGATTGTGGAGCCTAGGCGCTAATGCTCAACGAATAGGCCGTGTTATTCAGATTGAACTGGCCCGCTAACACATAGTAAGTGCCAGCTTGCAGACTCGTACTGGCTTGTGGGCCAAAAACTGAACCCAGAGATTCACTCAATTCCAGGATGTTGTTGTTGTTTTGATCTTGATAGATGGTGACTTCCGTATTGATAGACCCTGCAATATCCGCCTTGGCAAAGGTCACGGTCGCGGCTTCAGTCAGCGTGAACCGGTAGAGGTCGTTATTGTCTACGGTTCCCACATAGTCTCTTGCGTCTAGCCGTCCACCTCTGCTCAGGTTGCCCAGGTTAAATGCAGTCGTGGGTTCGCTGCCCGGATCGGTGGGAAGGTTGCCTGGATATTGCGTTGTGTTGAAGGTGATGTCGTACTGCATCGTGCTAAATGTAAAGTCTCGCGTCACCTCCAGGAAGTAGGTCTCGGTGGATGGCAACACGGCAGAAATAGGGCGGTTTGAGGATAGGGAACCGCTGCCAGAGGCAACGGCTGGGCCGTCATTAAAATCAAACTGCCCGTTGCGATTGGTGTCGTTGTAGAGGCGCATGGTGCCGCCGCCAGACACTTGGCTAAGTGCGATGCTAAGGTCGCTGATCTGCCCCAACCGGAATTTGTAGAACCGCTTTTCTGCGTCCACCAGGCCTGCTGTATCGCGCTGTCGCGCCACAGAGCCACCATTCAAAGTCCTAGATCAAACGGGTTGCTGCGGGTGCCATTGCCGCCGCCACCGCCGCCGCCAGCGGTTGTGGAACCCACCAGTTTATATCGGGTGTTTTTGCTGCCGCGCCCCAGCACCTGCACGTAATAGGTGCCCGACTGGAGCTGCCGCGTGATTTGTTCTGCCTGGGTGCCGCCTTTGCGCGATCGCGCGATCGCCTTGCCAGCCCGGTTTAGCAATAGCAGATCAGCATTGGCTTGCAGGTTAGACAGTTGCAAGTTGACGCTGCTGCTGCGCTTGAGGCTGAACTTGTAAAAATCTGTGCGATCGCTTGGCCCCACCAGATCCCGCCGCACCACGGGTTTGCTGCCCAACACGCCCAACGTACGTGCTCTGCTCAAAGAGTTATCAGTCATATCAGTGAGATATAGGATGGAGTGCATTCCAACGGTAAGCGCTCTAAATCGGGGTGACTTGGCCTTATCTGCCAAGAACTTGACCGATCGCGCCACCCATGCGATGCATTAAACCTCTTGCATGAATGCTGGTTTGAGGGCGTGAATTATTACGCGGCACCGCCGCGCAACAATTCATGCAAGAGGTCTATTTTGGTCGCTTTACATTCCGGAAGGCAGGGCGAAAATCATGTGGTTGCAGAAAGTTGTCAGTTCTTGAAACGATTGCAGATCTACGCAGGACTTACGCAGTTGAAACGAGTTTTATAGATCTCTGGATGATGTTTCGCGGGCGCAGCCCGCGAAACATCATCCAACT
>RFIF01000492.1 GCA_003695655.1 Cyanobacteria bacterium J069 | reverse complement strand
GGGGGTGGTTCAGGACGGGCTTCGACTGGCTCAGGACGAGGACGTTCTACCCGCACGGGTTCAGGGCGAGATTCGGGCGATCGCGGCGCAGATTCGACGGGGGCATCTGGAACCTGAGGGCGAGGTGATGGCTCGTCTGGCGTGCTGGCGGGAGTCGATCGGGGTGACTCGCTGTTGCGAATTTTGCGGGGTTCGGCAGGGGTCGCGGGCGCGGCCTCGCGGGCTGCTGGAGAGCTGGGCGATCGCTGTTGTTCTGCTGCCTCGCTGCTTCGACGAGTGCGGCTGCTGGAGCCTTCTTCTGGGTCTGAACCTTCCCCAGTTTTGCCAATGTACATTTTGCGGGGACGAATGCGCTCTGCCTTGATCGAGCCTCTGCGATCGCCTCGCAGGTTAGGCTGCGGGAAAGATTCGACGGGCATCCCTTCGGTTGCCTGCGCCATATAGTTGCGCCAAACCAAGGCAGCCGTGCTGCTGGCTCCGGCAGTCGGGCGGTTGTTGTCGTTGCCTAGCCAGACGCCTGTCACCAGTTGAGGAATATAGCCGATAAACCAGAGGTCGCGCTTGGCATCGGTAGTGCCTGTCTTCCCGGCGACAGGCCGGCCACGCAGAGCCGCATTGCCTCCTGTGCCGCCATTCACCACGCCGCGCAGCATCCAGGTCATAATATTGGCGCTATCGGTATCTACGGCCTGTTCTGGCGTAAACTTCGCTTCGTATATCACGTTGCCAAAGCGGTCGATAATGCGGGTAATGCCGTGGGGTTCTACATGCTTGCCCTGGGCGGCGAGGGTGCCATAGGCGCTGGTCAGTTCCAGCAGGTTTACCTCCAACGTGCCCAGGGCCAGCGAGTAGGCCGGAATCAGCTTAGACTCGATACCCATGCGCTTAGCGGTTTCCATCACCGGGTTAAACCCAGCGTCGAGCAACACCTTAACCGCAATGACGTTGATGGAACGGGCCAGCGCGTCTCGCATGGATAGGTTGCCCGAATGCTTCGGACTGTAATTTTTGACTTCATAGCCATCGACGATGAACTTGGAGTCCAGGTAGCTCTTGTAGGGAGATAGCCCAGCGGCGATCGCCGTGGTATAGACAAAAGCCTTAAACGTCGAACCTGGCTGGCGCTGCGCCTGCGTCGCCCGGTTAAACTGGCCCGCAACTAAATCCTTGCCCCCCACCAGCGCCTTAATTTCGCCTGTGCGCGGATCGATTGAAACCACCGCCGCTTCAGAAAAGCGCTGACCGCGACCGTAGCGCTCCACTGCCTTAGCAACCGTGTCTTGGGCGGCCTGTTGCCACTTTAAATTAAGCGTCGTTTCTACTGTTAGCCCGCCTACTTCCAGCACTTCTGGGCTAACGCGCTTGGGAAGCTCTTGCTGGAGGATGTAGGACGTAAAGTGGGGCGTTTGGCTAATCAAATTGCGGGGCTGGCTGGGTTTTAGCTCGATCGGAGTGGCTTTTGCATCCGCCAGCTCGGCCGCTGTAATAAACCCTGCTTCTGCCATACGCTCTAGAACGATGTCTCGACGTTCCTTCGCCAGGTCAGGGTTGACCAGGGGAGAATATTCACTGGGGGCGGGTGCCAGTCCGGCAATCATCGCCATTTCGGGCAGAGCAAGTTGGTCGACGGGCTTGCTGAAGTAAATCCAGGCGGCATCGCCCACGCCGTAGGCTCCGGAGCCTAAATAGACCAAATTCAAGTAGCGCTCCAGGATTTGCTCTTTCGTAAGCTCACGCTCCATTTTGTGAGCCATGAGCGCCTCGCGCAGTTTCCGGTCGAGGGTGCGCTCCTGCCCTAGAAACACAATCCGCGTCACCTGCTGGGTGATGGTACTAGCGCCTTCTACCACTTCGCCCGCTGATAGATTGGCCAGCGTGGCGCGGGCGATCGCCCGATAATCCACCCCGCTATGCTCATAAAAGTTTTTATCCTCAGCAGCGATGAAGGCCTCCACCATCGCTGACGGAATCTGGTCAAGCGCAAGACTTTCCCGCGTAGCAGGCCCCAACTGCTGAAGGACGCTACCATCTGACGCTTTGATGGTCATTGAGCCATCGCGAGTGTAGGTCAGCGCATCTTCAGGTTCCGGGAGTCCGCTTTGGAGCTGGCGGACGGTGTCCAACGCGACAACTCCAAAACCACCCGCGCCAGCCAAAGCTGCCATCGCCACCCAGGCATACCAGGATTGATAAAAACGGCGGGGCGATCGCCGAGGCGGCTCAGGGTCGGGGCTGGGCTTCGACCATTCCACCAGTGCAGGATCAGGCTGGAGTTGAACGACTGGAGACGCCGCCTCCGCTGGCGCTTGGGTAGATGCCTCCACAGGCGTCTCAGCTGACGTTCCGTTTACAGCCTGAGCCTGAGATCCACTCACAGGAACGCTCGTTGCAGCATCCGCAAGGGACGGCCCGGCGGGCGGCTGAACTGAACCACCACCCTCTAGCTTGACCCAGCCTTGAAACCGATCAAAGAAACCTGTCACGCTCACTCCCCCCCCACTTAAACCAGGCAAACAGATTTAGAGATAGCATCGCCCGCATTGGCCGGTCTAGGCTCTTCTGCTTGCAGTCGTTACTGATTTGTAGCTGTGGTCGACCTGTAATGCATACAAATCTTCCATCGCTATATCGCTTCCTTGCCACTGGATAGCTTCCTTGCCACTGGATAGCAGTGTCACGGGTCGAGTGTCACTGATGAGTGTCACCTGATGCCATTATTACCACTGCTGTTGGAATAGATGGCAAGCATCGCGGTCTGCGATCGCCCGCATAGCTCTCCTGCATAGCTCTCCTGCACATTTCTCCTGCACACTCATCCTGCGCAGTCCTTCCGCACCTCACTCATGGGTTAGATTTGCCGACTATGACAAGAAAACTGACCCCTGAGCCTGGGCTAAGTCGCAGAAACCTGCTTTTTCTCCACCAGCGGCAACAAAACAGCGTTAATCAGTCGAATCAAAGAAAAGCTTAACCTAAAAATTGGGTTCTATGAACCTTTGTGACAGTTGTGTCCTCAGGGCGATCGCCCTCTATGCCCCAGAACCAGCCCCTTCCAACACTCCAAATTCTTGGAGGGCCGGCAAATAATTTTGGTGTTCGTGGCTAGACTGGCTGAGCTTGATCAGCGCAAATCGCTGGAGTGGTTCTAGGCGGCTCCACTGCTGCGGAGTTAGTGGATTGCCGACACGCTGTCCCTGCTGCTGCACGGATTCGGGAATATAGTCAGCATCTAGCCAGGCGGGTTGAGGGGCGATCGGCAAATCGGCCGGGCGATCGCCCCCCTGAGCAGCTACCAGGTCATAAACCCACTGGCGATAGGTGGCAATTTCCGCCGCGCTCTGGCATGGCAGGTCTAGCAAAAGCTGGCGATCGCTGAGCGACAGCGCGTGCCAGTGCCTCAGCTTAAGCTTCACCCCGCAAGTATCGAGGCAATAGCGCACCCGCATGGGCACACAGCGGAGGGAATCCGCAAACTCTTGCTCAAATTGAAAAACCTGGGTCAATAGCCTTACTCCTAGTCTGACTGCGGCAAGAATTGTTCAGCAGAGGGGTAGCTCGACCAAGCACGGCAACCCCCTCTCTTTGCTCAGCCCATCTGTCCATCACAATGTGTCCATCACAACGTTCAGTGGACAGAGGCATATTTTGAGGCTTAAAACTCCTGAAGACGATACATCCAGTCAAAAAACTGCGGATCTTCATCAAAGGAGATTAGATCCAGGTGGCTGGGATTGTCGAGCAAGTCCTGCGCTAGCAGATAGCCCGCAATCGTCCAGGTCTGATATTTGCGCGAGGCCTTGCCCATAAAGCGCCCTGCCTTCCCGTCATAATACTCTGGCCATTCATCTTCACTAAGACGACGTTCAGCCACGGCCATTGCTCGTCGGCAGAGATCGGTGCGTCCCGTTTTCTGGCAAGCCGCCGCCATCAGCCACAGCAGCATGGGCCAGCTGCCGCCGTTGTGATAAGACCAGGGGACATTTTTCGGGTCGCAACCCGTCAAAATTTTCCATTCCTGATCCACCACTGCCGGATAGCAGAGCTTCATCGGCATCTGTCCGACCAGATCATCCCAGCGCTGTTCAATCAGGTTCATCACCTGCTGAGATTCTTCAGCATTGGTGACCGAAGACACCACGGCCATCAGGTTGCCCAGTGCAAAAAACCGGAAGTCGAGCCGGGCTGGCCCCAGGTTGCCCGCCAAATAGCCGCCTTCTTCGGGCATCCAGTCAAATGCCCAGTCAGGAATCGAGTCAGGATAGATATTGAACTTATTGATCGCGCCTTCGCCAAACTCTTCGCCGTGATAGCGATAGATTGTGTTGAGCCGTCGCGCATCAAGCCAGTAATACTGGCGCATGTGATAGTTCAAAATGCTGAGGCGCTGGTTGATCACCTGGACATGGATATCGTTGCGCGTGCCCGGAGCCAGCAGCTCTCGAGCCGACATCAGCGCCGCATAGAACAGGGTTTGAATCTCCAGCGGATGTCCATCCACGCCCATGCGGCGATCGATCATAAACGCGCCATCCGGCACCAGCATGGTGGGATACATGTCGAAGCGGTCGGCCATACATAGCTTTAGAATCCACAGGATGCCCTGCTGAAATTCGGGCTGATGGGCCAAATCCAGGTCGCCCGTCGATTTGACGTAGGCCCGCAGGAGAATGATCCACCACAGGCAGGAATCGACAGGCGTCACCCGGCCAATGGCGTGCTCGCCAAAGTCGGCGACCAGGTATTGTTTTCCTTCGGCAGTCACTACTTTGAAGCTGGCCGGCATTAGCCCCCGGCCGGCGTAAAAGTAGTCCATCTGCTTCTCGCCACTTTGCAGCGCCAGCGTCTCCACCAAAAAGTTACGGACGATTTCGGGGCGACCGTTGATTAGAAATACCAGCGCTGACGACACAAAGTCGCGGACGAAGCACTGATCGTAGTTCAGGGCCTCGACGCTGGGGTCACACGCGGCTACAGTCCCGACGGGGCGATCGCCATAGTACACAATCGACCGCTCCAGGAGTTGCCAGGCTTCGGTTACAAGATTTGTCGTAGTCTTCATTGCCTACCCTGCAAGTGGTTTAAACAAGGATTTTTAGAAATGTGAACTGAAAACGCACAGCAAGACCAGTCCTGGAACTAGGAACGAGCGTAGTGCCCCTATTCCACAATCAACACATCCGGGCTATACATCTGGGCGATACAGCCATGCTACAAATCCGGGCGACACATCCAGGTGTATGCGGCTGTATGCGGCTGTATACGGACTGCTTTTCCTATTGCACAAGAATTGAGCAACAAAAAGCATCCCCCTACGTGTCTAGCTAGACGCGGTGAGGTATCACCCATACCAAAAAACTAATTTGCCACAAGCTTTGCCACGGGCAGCTTCTCAGATGGGAGTTATCAGAACGCTAAAACCCTACCTAAAGGTAAAAGTCGTAGCTCACCAAACTCCAGAATCAAGAATCGACCAGGGCGCTTTCCAGCAAACAACCTTCTGGCTTCAGAGAACGGTAGGAGTAATTAGATTTCGAGGAGCGAGAAAGTCATCAGAAAGCCATCTATGTGTCTACGAAAATGCATTTCTGTAAAATGCGCCTCTACAGACCAAGTTAGCTCTAAATTTCAGCATTGCCGAAAAGCTTTAACAACGGACAAGCTAGCAGGCGCACTGGGGGTCTGCAAAACTTAGCCATTTGATTTAGCTTAAAGGCCGTTGCCCAAGTCAGCAACTCCCCAGCGTTTAACGTAACCCTAAAGACCCGTAAAGAGTCTCAGACCAGAACTGGAAAGCTTAACGTGATGACTTACCCAACCCTGCCCGTAGCAGGCGAATGATTTGGCAGAATCAGCCGCTAAAGCCTTACTAAAACTGAACCGAGAACTGAACCGACGCTACTGACCTGACAAACTCAAACACTGCGATCGCTCTTTTGCGGCAATCTTAGCGTTAACTTTACAGAGATAGCATAAGTAAGTTTTTCTTAGGAGCCAAGAGATGCACCCTGCGCCCTTAATTGCGCCCTTAATATTCAAGGGTCTACCTGCACCAGAAACATGCCCTGAAATCAAAGCTAGGCTTTTATTTTAGTCATCTTCCTAGGGCGGGGTTCTACCCTGGAACTCTACCTTGTTGGAGCATAGGTTCTGGTGAATAATCCTCACCCATCCCTGATCTCTTCCCAAAGAATTAAACAACATCAGCCTATTGGCAGACATTTTGAATCCTGAAGTCCCCTGAAAGGGCAGATTAGGCAACGTCAGGTGAAGTGTTTTAGCAGGATATGCCCCTGGAGAGTGCCCCTAGAGAGGGAGCCTGCGAAGAATTTCGATGTCTCTAAATTAGTATTTTAGTAGCCCTTTTGACTAATTTGACGCCGAAGGTCACAAGACCAATACAAAACCTGAATCTTCTATAAAAGCTTTATCTATTTGTCATAGAGTCCAGACTTCGGGGTCTGGTTTGCCTACGGGTGTGAGGTGGGCCTGTCGGCCGGTGGGCATGAGCGGACGCAGGGTGAGCAGAATATGCGGCCGCGGAGTCGAGATAAGACGCTCTGGCCATTCAATTGCCACGATTCCGAGGGGTTGGTCTTGTCCATTCCAATATTGCTCTAGGTAGAGAGTTTGTACTTCATCAGGCTCTAGCCGATACAAATCCATGTGATAGAGCGGAATGCGTCCGTCGAGATATTCATTGACCAGTGTGAATGTGGGGCTGACAATTGGGGCGACAATGCCTAGACCCTGCCCAATACCTTGCACAAGCGTGGTTTTGCCTGTGCCGAGGTCACCTTCTAGCAGGAGAATCGTACCGGCGGCTAGCGATCGCCCGAGCTGCTCTCCCAGGCGGTGGGTCGCTGGGGCGTCGGGCAGATCAATGATTTGGGTTTCTTCTAGCGGCAGCATTTATAAAAGCATTTGTAAAAGATTGCGCCATCGTCTCACTCAGAACATCACTCAGAACATTATGAGAGACACGATAGAAAACGCGATGAGAGACAGGAGAGGCGATCGCCAGACGATCGCCAGACGATCGCCAGACGATCGCCAGACAAAGCTGCTCTAGCTTCCCTAACTCTCGTTGACCCACTCAGCCTGTAAACTCTGACTCTCTCCATCAGGCTCTCTAGACTCTCTACATTCTCTACACTCTTTACAATAGTAAGAGCGTTCCACCCCCTGTCGCCGTGACCTACGAACCGCTGCATCACAAATATCGCCCCCAGACTTTTTCAGAGTTGGTGGGGCAAGAGGCGATCGCTGCCACGCTGACCAACGCCCTGCGCCAGCAGAAAATTGCGCCAGCCTACTTGTTTACTGGTGCACGGGGGACTGGGAAAACATCGAGCGCTCGCATTTTGGCAAAATCGCTGAACTGCCTGAAAAGCGAAATGCCAACCGAGAAGCCCTGTGGCCAGTGTGAGGTGTGCCGCATGGTGGCGCAGGGGACGGCGCTGGACGTGATCGAAATTGACGCTGCCAGCAACACAGGCGTAGACAATATCCGCGAACTGATCGAGCGGGCGCAGTTTGCCCCGGTGCAATGTCGCTACAAGGTCTATGTGGTAGACGAGTGCCACATGCTCAGCAACGCCGCATTCAACGCGCTGCTGAAAACCCTGGAAGAGCCACCGCATCACGTTGTATTTGTGTTGGCAACGACTGACCCGCAGCGCGTGCTGCCAACGATTATTTCGCGCTGTCAGCGGTTTGACTTTCGCCGCATTCCGCTGGCGGCAATGGTGCAGCATTTGGGGGCGATCGCCCAAGCAGAAGGGATTCCCATTGTGCCAGAGGCGCTGCATCTGGTCGGGCAAATTTCTCAGGGTGGGCTGCGCGATGCCGAGAGTCTGCTGGATCAGCTCAGCCTGCTTGAGGGCGAAATTTCTACCGAGAAGGTGTGGGATCTGGTGGGGGCCGTGCCAGAGCGAGACTTGCTGGATCTGGTGAGGGCGATCGCTGCCGATCAGCCTGCGCCTGTATTAGACAGTGCCCGTCGCCTCATGGATCGGGGTCGCGAGCCGCTGGTAGTGCTGCAAAATCTGACCAGCTTCTATCGCGATTTGCTGATTGCCAAAACCGCGCCTAGCCGCAGCGACTTAGTGGCAATTACGCCTGCGACCTGGGCAGAGATGTGCGAGTTTGTGAAATCTCTGCCGATTGAGGTAGTGCAACAGGGACAGCAGCGCCTCCAGGAAAACGAAGCCCGCTTACGCCAGAGCAGCCAGCCGCGCCTGTGGCTGGAGGTGGCGCTGATGGGGCTGTTGCCGTCGGCTGTGGTGCAGTCTGGGGGTGGAGTGGTTCCCAGAAGTTTAGTGGCGGCTGGGGCTGCGCCTAT
>RFIF01000491.1 GCA_003695655.1 Cyanobacteria bacterium J069 | reverse complement strand
GTCGGTGAACTGTCGGTGAACTGTCGGTGAACTGTCGGTGAACTGTCGGTGAACTGTCGGTGAACTGTCGGTGAACTGTCGGTGAATTGTCGGTCGAGGGGCCCTATGTCGCTAATGCAGGTTTGGGGAGTACTGCTAATTTTCGTGCTGGGCCCGATACTGGGAGCGCTGCCGCTGATCGAGTGGATTGTGCGCGGGCTGACGGGGCGGCAACTGTCCCAAATGGGGACGGGCAACGTCAGCGTGTCGGCGGCGTTTTATCACGGCGGGCGGACGGCGGGCATTTTGGCGGTGCTGTCGGAGGCGGCGAAGGGTATGGCGGCGGTGCTGCTGGCGCGGCAGTTTTTCCCGGCGGGGTCGCTGTGGGAAGGGGTGGCGCTGATTGCCCTGGTGATGGGGCGCTATTGGGGCGGACGCGGCGCAGGCACCACAAACGTCGTCTGGGGCTTTGTGCTGCATGACCCCGTGGCGGCGGGGCTGATTGCGCTGATTGGCGGCATTGGGTTTACCGTATTGCGCGATCGCCAGTTGGGTAAGCTGGGTGTGCTGGTGCTAATGCCGATCATTGTGGCGCTGCTGCATCCCTATGACGGCAAGCGGGTGGCAGTAACAGCGCTGCTCAGCCTGCTGCTGGCGTGGATTTACCAAAAAATTCCCGACGACCTGGATCTCTCGGCTGACGATGCACAGGAGGAGTCAAAGCGCGTGTTTCAGTTTTTCCGGGGCAATTCCCGCGATCCCTTGCGAAATCGCGCCTTGCGATCGCTCGATCAGTCCCTTTCAGCCGCCAAAGTCGGCTCCAAAGCCGCGACGCTGGCCACGCTAAAGCGTCTGGGCTATGCCGTACCAGAAGGCTGGGTGCTGCCACCAGGCGACGACCCCGCACCGCTGCTAGAGTCTCTCTCACCCAGCGCCGAACATCCCGTCGTCGTGCGTTCTTCTGCCATCGGCGAAGATTCTGACACTGCCTCCGCCGCCGGGCAGTACGAATCATTTTTGGACATCACCAGCCTGCCCGCGCTAGAGCAAGCCATTTTGCGGTGCCAGGGTTCCTACAATTTGCCCAGAGCCGTGCAATATCGCCAGCGCCAGGGCAGCGCAGAGGCGGGCATGGCGGTGCTGGTGCAGCGACAGATTGCGGGAGCGTTTTCCGGCGTGGCGTTCAGTCGCGATCCGATCCGGCAGCAGGGTGATGCGGTGGTGATCGAGGCACTGCCAGGACGGGCGGATCAGGTGGTATCGGGGCGCGTCACGCCAGAGTCCTATCGGGTGTGGCTGCCAGAGCGGCTCGACGACTCGACCGATGTTGCCGAGTTGCCCGTCGAGGGCACGGGGGATGTGCCGCTGGCTGTAGTTCGGCGGGTGGCGCTGCTGGCACGACAGCTAGAATCGCAATTTCACGGCGTGCCGCAGGACGTAGAGTGGAGCGCCGATGGACAGCAGGTGTGGATTTTGCAATCGCGCCCGATCACCACGTTGCTGCCCATTTGGACGCGCAAAATTGCCGCCGAGGTGATTCCCGGCTTCATCCGCCCGCTCACCTGGTCGATCAACCGACCGCTGACCTGCGGCGTGTGGGGCGAGATTTTTACAATCGTGCTGGGGAGCCGGGCGCAAGGCCTGGACTTTGAAGAAACGGCAACGCTGCACCACGCCGCCGCCTATTTCAACGCGACGCTGCTGGGCGAAATCTTTCGGCGGATGGGCCTGCCGCCGGAGAGTCTGGAATTTCTGACGCGGGGCGCAAAGTTTAGCAAGCCGCCGCTGGGGTCTACGCTGCAAAATATCCCCGGACTGCTGCGGCTGGTGCAGCGAGAAAGGCGGTTAGCGCGAGAGTTTCAACAGCGGGACAGACAACAATTTGCTCCCGCTCTGGCAGACCTGGCTAAGCGACCTGCCGAAACGCAGGAACCCGCAGAACTCCTTGAGCGCATCGACCAGATTCTAGAACTGCTGCGCCCTGCCACCTACTTCACGATCCTCGCGCCGCTGGGATTCGCCGCCAGGCGGGCCTTATTTAAGGTTGACGAAGCCGCACTCGACAACAGCCAAGTTCCAGAAGTAGCGGCCGTGCGATCGCTCCAAGCCCTGGCTCAGCAAGTGCGATCGCTGCTCCCAAATCCGCCCGCCGATCCCGACATGCTGTTCTTCCAGCTTGGCGAAACTGCCGCCGGCCGCGACGTTCTCAAAGGCTTTGACCAATTCCTGGAGCGCTACGGCTACCTCAGCGAAGTCGGCACGGACGTTGCCGTTCCCACCTGGCGCGAATATCCGCAGCCTGTGCGACGGCAACTGGCGCAGTTCACCCAAACACCCCCGCCCGCCGCCCAACCTAAGCCGCCCACTGGCAAAGCGCGGAATGTCCAGCAGCGGCTCGACCTTAAAGGGCGCGTTGCCGAAGTCTATAATCGACTGCTGGCAGAACTCCGCTGGAGTATTGTAGCGCTGGAACGACGCTGGCTGGCGGATGGGCTGCTGGACACTGCGGATGATATTTTCTTCCTGGAGTTGGCAGAAATTCGGGCGCTGGTGACAGAAACCAGTCCCGATAAGGGCGCAGTGCGGCGGCTTGTCCAGGAGCGGCGATCGCGCTTCGAGGAAGATTCCCAGCAGACAAACATACCGCTGCTGGCCTACGGCAACGAGCCGCCGCGTCCTATTGTGCAGCCCGAAAAACCCGCCGTCGGCAAGCTGGTCGGCATCGGAGCCAGCCCCGGCGTGGTGGTGGGAACGGTGGTCGTCGTGCGATCGCCCCAGGACGCGCCACCTCTCGACCGCAGCCATATCCTGGTCGTGCCTTATACCGATGCGGGCTGGGGCCCGCTCCTCGCCCAAGTCGGCGGACTGATCGCCGAAGTCGGCGGACGGTTATCTCATGGGGCGATCGTCGCCCGCGAATACCACGTCCCCGCCGTTATGGACATCACCAGCGCCACCCAGCGCCTCCGCAACGGGCAGCGCGTGCGGCTGGATGGCGAATTGGGTGTGGTGGAGGTATTGGAGTGACGGAGTGTTGGGGTGACGGAGTGCTGGAGTGGCGGGGCTAGACCAAAAATTCTCTCCCCCTCGCTCCCTCTCCCTCTCTCCCCCTCAGTCCAACTCCAACACCTCGTCACTCCCCTACCCGGCCCACTCCGCCCAATCCTGCGGCTTCAAAAACACATCATACAGCTCCGCTTCCGGCGTGCCGGGTTCCGGCTTGTAGTTATATTCCCAGCGCACCAGCGGCGGCAGCGACATCAGAATCGACTCGGTGCGACCGTTGGTTTGCAGCCCAAAGATCGTGCCCCGGTCATAGACCAAGTTGAACTCGACATAGCGCCCGCGCCGATAAAGCTGGAAGTCTCGCTCGCGATCGCCATAGGCATCGTTCTGGTGCCGCTCGGCGATGGGCACATAGGCCGGCAAAAAGGCATTGCCGCAGTCCTGCACAAAGGCAAACAGGTCTTCCCAGGTGCGTCCTGCCACAGGGCCAACCTGCTGGCTATAGTCAGCAGCGAGGGTGTCGCTGTGGGAGCCAGGGTAGGAAATTGGGTACAGAATGCCCTGCGTGTCCTGATAATCAAAGAAGATGCCGCCGACGCCGCGCGTTTCGCCCCGGTGCTTCAGGTAGAAATATTCGTCGCACCAGCGCTTGAAAGCGGGATAGTAGTGAGGGTTGTGGCGATCGCACGCGGCCTTGATTGTCTTGTGAAAATGGGACGCATCTTCGCGGGTGGGGTAGTAGGGCGTCAGGTCGATGCCGCCGCCAAACCACCACACCGGGCCCGCCTCAAAGTAGCGATAGTTGAGGTGCACAGTGGGAATGTAGGGATTGCGGGGATGCAGCACCATCGAGGTGCCCGTGGCATAAAAGCCGTGACCCGCCGCCTCCGGCCGCTGCACCAAAATCGACGGCGGCAAGTCCTTGCCCCATACTTCCGAAAAGTTCACGCCGCCCTGCTCAAACACGCGACCGCCCTTTAGCACGCGCGATCGCCCGCCGCCGCCCTCCTCGCGCACCCAGCTATCTTCCTGAAACTTGCCCTCGCCATCTAGAGCCTCTAGCCCCTGGCAAATGCTGTCTTGCAGCCCCTTGAGAGCCGCGCTGACCCGCTCCCGCGAGTCCGACGGCGGCAATGCATTCACAGGGGCGGAACTGGTAGACCGGGACGTTGTTTCGGGAGAGGGAGACGTGGCCATAGTCAAAAAATCAGTCGCTAAAAAGGGTTACGAAGTAGAGCCAGGAAACGGTTCAGCAGATTCATGGCAGATTCATCTCTGCCCGATCTAGCCTATCTTGTCAGCGCACCCTGCGCTGACTGGATCAACAAATGTAACGAAAGCCGTAAAGAAGCTTAACAGAGAGGCGGAGACTAGGGCGCGTCATCAATTCACCTCAGAACCCTTGAGGAATTAGCACTATCGCGCCCGCCCAAACAAACCAGACTAGGGGCTGAAACTCCTAAGAAACCTAATATTTCGCCGATAATTGATGACAGTCCCTAGAGAGGCGGAGATTAGGGCGCGCCTTAAAAACCCTTTGATCCCCCCTTGACCTTCCTTTTCCCCGCCGCTTGGCACCTAAAGCACCAAATGCAGAAGCGCAGGAGGCTATACTTTGGGCAATTCTCCGGGTGTTGCGTCGTTTGGCGATCGCCCCAAGCCTAATTTCTATGTCTGATTTCTCTGAATATGTCTGATTTCTACATCTGATTTCTACATCTGATTTCCATGTCTGATCTTGTCGCCCTATCGGCCGCTGCGCCGACCGCGCCCAAGCTAGAGGTCTGCCGGGTGTCCAAGTCCTATTCTGTGCAGGGCAAGGCGCTCCAGGTATTGGACGAGATTAACCTGGAACTCTTTCCGCGAGAATTTGTCTGCCTGGTGGGGTCGTCGGGCTGCGGCAAATCGACGCTGCTGAACATTGTGGCGGGGCTGGTGCCGCCCTCCAGCGGCGAGGTGCGGGTGGATGGACTGGTGGTGCCGGGGCCGGGAGCCGACCGGGGCATGGTGTTCCAGAGCTATACGCTCTATCCCTGGCTGACCGTGGCGCAAAATGTCGCCTTTGGCCTCCATCTGCAAAAAATGCCCAAAGCACAGCAGCAAGAGCGCATCGCTTACTACCTCAACACTGTGGGGCTGACCAACTTTGCCGGAGCCTATCCCAAGCAGCTCTCTGGCGGCATGAAGCAGCGAGTGGCGATCGCCCGCGCCCTCGCCACCGAGCCAGAAGTGCTGCTAATGGACGAACCCTTTGGCGCACTCGACGCCCAGACCAAAGAGCAAATGCAGCAGTTTTTGCAAAACCTCTGGCAGCAGACCCACATCACCGTGCTGATGATCACCCACGATGTCGAAGAAGCGATTTACCTGTCGCAGCGCGTCCACGTCATGAGCAGCCGCCCCGGCCGCCTGAAGCAAGAAGTCCCCATTGATCTGCCCGAACGACGCGACCTGGATCTGAAGCTGTCGCCGGAGTTCCTCAGCCTTAAGCGGGAAATTTTGCAGGGGCTGAGGGAGTAAGGGCGTCATGGGGTGATGGAGTAATGGAGTGATAGACCGCTCTACTCCCAATCCCAATCACCGCAACTCCCTCTCCCCCTCTCCCCCTCTCCCCCTCTCC
>RFIF01000490.1 GCA_003695655.1 Cyanobacteria bacterium J069 | reverse complement strand
GGTTAGGGGTTGGGGATTAGGGGTTAGGTTGCTTTGCGGGAAGCGTGCAAGCGCCAGGTAAACTCAGAGAGTTAACCTGAGTGCTGGCTAATCCAGCCAAGGCCGTCTGGCCTGAATCCCTAACCCCCAAACCCTAATCCCTAACCCCTAATGACTTCAACGCGATCGCTCAAAACCGTTGCGCTGTATGCCCTGCTGGTGGCGATCGCCCTCGTCATGCTGCTGCCGCTGCTTTGGCTGGTCAGCACGGCGTTCAAAGCGCCCACGGAAAATATCTTCGAGTTTCCGCCCCGGTTTTTGCCCCAGTCGCCGACGCTGCAAAATTTTGTGACCGTGTGGCAGACCAATCCCTTCGGACGCTACCTGTTCAACAGCACGCTGGTAGCAGTGCTGACGGTGGCGCTCAATCTGCTGTTTTGCTCGCTGGCGGCCTATCCCCTGGCGCGGCTCCAGTTTCGCGGACGAGAGGCGCTGTTTTTGCTGATCGTGGCAACGATTCTGATCCCGTTTCAGATTGTGATGATTCCGCTTTATGTCCTGACGGTGAAGCTGGGCCTCCGTAATACTTACTTAGGGTTAATCTTGCCGGCGATCACCTCTGCATTTGGGATTTTTCTACTGCGTCAGGCGTTTCAGGGCGTCCCCAAAGAGCTAGAAGAAGCCGCCCGCATCGACGGCTGCTCGGAGCTAGGGATCTGGTGGAACGTGATGCTACCGGCTGTGCGCCCGGCGCTGATCACACTGGCCATTTTCGTGTTCATCGGGGCCTGGAGTGATTTTCTCTGGCCACTGATCCTGCTCGATCAGCCCGACTACTACACGCTGCCGCTAGGCGTAGCCAAACTGGCGGGTGCATTTTCCCTCGACTGGCGATTAATCGCAGCGGGTTCGGTTATCTCGATTGCGCCCATCCTGCTTGTGTTTGGGCTGCTCCAGCGCTACATTGTGCCAACAGATACCAGTAGTGGCGTCAAGGGCTAGTGTAGAGGCGCTGATTATTTCTACGCTTCGGGCAGAATGTCTTGTTTTTTGGGGGTTTCAGCCCTCAATGCTGGGCAATCTTGGTTTTCCGTTGTTATGGAGAATTAACGTTGCTCTATTGCAGAAGAATAATTCGTGAGATATTCTGAAACAACCTGTAAAGTCCCAATAAAGAAAGCAGCAATAATCCGTTGCTATACTGTAAAGAACTCTTTCCTCCATCGGAAATCTCCGTGATATTTCGGAGGCAAGGAGCGGATAAAACAGTTCTCTGAGCGGCAGACTATAAAAATTTCCTAAAGAAAGTGCCTTTTCTACAGGAAAGTTGTGCGGGACTGCTTCGAGGGATGCTGTGGAGACTATCCAGCCACAGAGTTGAGCTAGAAAGTAAGGCTTCGTGAGGTTTGCTGTCGATACTGCTGTACTGATCTGCTGTAGGTTAAAAGACTATGCGTGATAGGAGCGATCGCTATCGAGTATCATCCATCCCTATGCCGATGCGCCCCAAGCGTCTGGGTAGCTATCTGCTAGATGCGGGTCTGGTTACGCCTGACCAGGTGACAGTCGCCCTCAACGACCAGCAGGCCACAGGGATGCGGCTGGGTGAGGTGCTGGTGGCCCGAGGCTGGGTCAAAGAGCAGACCATCGAGTGGATTATGAAAAAGGTGATTACGCCTGAAAAGAAGGCCTTTCAAGACTGGGAAGAACGCTACAAGCAACAGCAATCCCCTAACCCAGTGGCTAGCACCTCTGTGCAGCGGATCGAGCCGTCCCCAACTGGCAACCAACCCAGTCGTCCAATAAATGGTCAACCCACTGGTCAAAAAATTCCCGCTCGGCGCGAAGTGCCCATCTCTAAGCCTCTGCCTCCGGTGAACTCGTCGGACAGCGATGTGAGCTGGGTCGGCTAGTTTTCCATCACGCGATAGAAACTTTACGTAGCAGGAAAGAGGATTAGCCAGAGGGGAAGCGTTGCCAGCAGCCCCACCGACCCGATAGCCAGGGCTGTGACGGTTAGTTCGCGATCAAGTTCATAGGCTTCGCAGAGCACCAGCGTAGCAAAGGCAGGCGGCATACTAACTTGAAGCACGATAACCAGTCGCTCGCTAGCGCTAATGCCGACCCATGAAAGCGCCAAGCCCACCAGCAGCGGCACAATTAGCATTTTGACGCTGAGTCCAACTGAGGCGAGCCGGACACTCTGCCAGGAACGCAACTGGCTGAGCCGCATCCCGATCAGCACCAGCGCCGCCGTGATGCTCGCCCAAGCGCCAGTTTGCAGCGTTTGATCGAGCCACAGCGGCAACGGCATATTACGCAGAAGCAGCCCCAGTCCAAAGCTCCAGAGCACTGGATTATAAACTAGCGCCCGCAGCAGATCGAGCGGGCTTCTTTGCCTGCCGCCAAAGTAGGCAGCCATGACCACACCTAGCCCGTAGGCTCCTAGTGTCGTGCCAATCATGTCGTAGAACAGCGCCCAGGCAAAGTATTTTGGCCCCACCAGCGCCAGGCTGACGGGAAAGCCCAGATAACCTGTGTTGCCCATCATGGTGGCCAGCAGAAAACTGCCCTGTGTGGGGCGATTTTGGGCGGGGCAGGGGGCGATCGCCGCTTGGTTTGACACGGCTGAGGCGAGTCTGCTGGGCAGGTTGCCCGGTGCTGGAGCGGGGGGGCGATCGCTCACCCGCCGCGCCTGCCACAGCCACAGCCAGCCCAGCCCTCCACCCAGCAAGATCGCCAGCCACGCCGCCAAAGGCGCAATCCACACCGCCGCCGACAGCTCCGACTGGCGCAAAAAGCCCACCACGCTGCCGGGAACGCCCACCCAGAACAGCAGCTTGCCAAGGCGATCGCCCACCCACGCAGGGCAGACCCGCCCCAGCCAGCAGCCCAGTCCGCTCCAGCCAACCAACGGGGCATAGAGACTCAGCAGGCGCAGGCTAGAAAATTCCATGCAGTCGTTTAGATTTGTTTAGATGAATGTTTAGATGATCTGGCTGCCATTGGCTATGCGCCAGCCCGTTGACAGGGATGACGCATGGGGGATGCCGTGCCATAATACCCCGTGAACCAAAGGTTAGACATTCCGCAAACTCAGGTTCGGCCTCAAGTTTGACCGCAGGTTCGACCTCAGGTTCCACAGGGTGGCTTGGCGGAGACTGGGCGATCGCCCGGCCAAGATTTTTCTGAATATCTTCTGAATATTGATATTTTCTGAATACTTATAGAGCAGGACATGTTTACAGAGCAGGGCTAAACTAGCCTGCGGGAGAGCTTGCGTGAAAGATGCCAGTCTATCAAACCCATCCACTACCCAGCCAGACACCCCCGGTAAGATGACGATCGAAGATATCCCAGTTGCCCAACGAGATGGGGTTCACACTGTTTCCGATGATCAAGAGGCTGCGTCGGCATGGAGCGCTATGGCAGGTCGTCTACGGGCGCTGTTTCATCGGCGGGTGTGGCTGTGGGGGCTGATTGGGTTTGTGGCGGCGCTGCAACTGGCGCTGGTGAGCCGCAGCCTTATTTCTGGCAATGGTCCTGGTAATGTTTCTGGCAACAGTTCTGGTAATGTTTCTGGTAATGTTTCTGGCAATCCGTCGGCTCAGTCGGCTGACCTGGCGTATCGTCCTGCCGAGACGGGGCTGGCAGCGGCAATCCGCCAATTGTCACTGATGCCTGCTGACAGCCTGCTGGGGCATATTGCCTACACCGAAGCACCCACAAACACGCTTAGTCCCGTCTTGCCGAATGGCAGCATTCAGCTTCGAGATCCGGCGGCTGAGCGATTTTTGGCGATGGTGAAAGCAGCTCGAGCAAATGGGGTTAAACTCATCCCTCTGTCCGGCTTTCGCTCGGTTGAAGAACAAACTTATTTATTCTTTACACTCAAAGCAAAGCAGGCTCTCAGCGCCAAAGAGCGGGCCCAGGTCAGCGCCCCACCCGGCTATAGCGAGCACCACACGGGCTATGCGGTAGACATTGGCGATGGCGATCGCCCCGATACCGATCTGGAAACCCGCTTCGACGAAACTCCGGCGTTTCGCTGGCTAAGGGCAAATGCCGCCCGCTTTGGGTTTGAGCTGTCCTTTCCCGAAGGCAACCCCCAGGGTGTTAGCTATGAACCCTGGCACTGGCGCTTTGTGGGCGATCGCCATAGCCTGGAAACTTTCTATAAGCGTTGAGAAGGGGGCAGCGGTCGGGGATCAGGGATTAGGAAGCAGGGGGGATTAGGGAGCAGGCATTAGGAAGCAGGCATTAGAGGAAAGCTATCTCGAATAGGACTTACGCAGTTGGATGATTTTTCGCGGGCGCAGCCCGCGAAAAATCATCCAGAATCTATAAAACTCGTTTCAACTGCGTAAGTCCTGTCGAAAAAGGCTTACGGGTTCTCTTGTTGGACTAGCTCTCTGTTCAAGAGCCATGCAGCGCTGGTCAAGATGCGGGGATTTCACGTCTGCCGGCTTGGGGAAGCGGTCTTGTTCCAACCGAATCGAGTGCTGCAAATAATTAAGGTGCATGGAGTGGAACGGTAAAAGGCTCAACTCCATGCACCCAGTGCGGGGGTATTACGGGGTTACTAAGTGATTAATAAAACCCGTGATTCCAGCCAAATCAGATGCAGGACTGCAAAATCAGAGGGTGCCCATCAGAACTAGCAATCCCTACTGGCAATCCCTGATTAGCGCTTGCGGATGTCGCGAGCCATGTTGCGAAACATATCCATGCCCGTGTCGGCAGTGCGCCGCTGAGCCACTTCCTGCGCTTTTGCAGCCGGGGGCGTGGGCGTGGTTTCAGAAGCAGCCCCTAGCCCATTCCCAAACCGCGCATCGCTAGAAGACACTTCATACTCCACCTCAAACTCGCCGCCGTTGCCCGCTGTTTTGGGAAACTTGTGCTTGATGACCTTGGTGGAGCGCATGTACTCAATGTTGCCCATGGTTTTGGCATCATCTGCTTCCAAAAAATAGGCTTCTGGCCGAGTGCCGTTCTTAGGGGCGGGAGGCGGCGAAGCATCTGCATTTTTCTTTTTGCCAAACCAACCGAATAGTCCTGCCATGATGCCTCTAAAGATGTCGTTACACTTTAACATTATGTTAATTTTGTTCAGCATTTCCAAGGGGTTCAGCGTAATTTTTTGGATAAACAGGACTTACGCAGTTGAAACGAGTTCTGTAGATTCTGGATGATTTTTCGCGGGCGCAGCCCGCGAAAAATCATCCAACTGCGTAAGTCCTAATAAATTCAAAATAGCGATCGCCCCTCTCTGACATCAGCCAACTGCCGCCTGATCGGGACTTCGGGCAAATTGGGTCGCTAGCGTCTAAGGGTGACCGTTTTGGGTCAAAAGCGTCGTCCGCGCTCGGCAATTTCCTGAGAAAAATCATTTTAGTTCTGTGAATTCAGCATTTTCTCCCTGAACCTGAATAGAGAGGCATGTAAGAATCGTGATGTTGTGTTTGGTAGTCTTCTACTTCAATCAGGATTTGCAACCCTGTTGCCAGACTCGATGGCGCAACATGTTTTGGTTGACCGAATTGGTCAGATTTCGTTTGGGTTTCGTTTCGGATAGTTTTAGATTTAGTTGAGGAACAGGCGTATGACAGGTCAGAAATGGTTTGCCAGGGTGCTGGCCGGTGCGGTAGTCGTGGGCATTTGCTCTACCGGGGCGATCGCGCGCGCTGAGAGCGAGGTGCTGCTGCGGGAAGACGGCGTGCTGGAAAACGGCGACCTGGTGCTGCCGTCGGACAACAGCCTGTACGACCAGTTCACCTTTGAAGGCAAAGCCGGACAAACGGTGACGATTAAGTTATTCAGCACCGAGTTCAACACCTATCTGGCGGTAATCAGCCCCGAAGGTGAAGTGCTGGGTGAAAATGACAACGTCGATGGCAATGCCCAAGACTCGGCGCTTGAGCTAACGCTGGAAGCAGACGGCACCTATGTAGTGATTGCCAATGGCTTTGATGCCAACAGCCGGGGCCGCTACACCGTTGAGGTCTTAGTCAATCCGTAGAGGACTGTGAAACGGTAAACCTCAAACGGTAGCCCTGGTTTGGGAAACGGCGCATCTGGACTAGATGCGCCGTTTCTGTTTTTGCAGAGATTCTTTTCAGAGACTGTTGGCAGAGATTCTGAAGATCGGAGGCAATGGCGATTTGGCAAGCGCAGCGCGGCTGTGTTTTATATCAGACGCATCCATCAGGCGCATGAATGCAGGCAAAAATCCAGCGAAAAAATCTCGCAGGTGTCCTGTTTTGGCGAGGGGCGTATGTCAGAATGGATCGGTTAATTGGCTGATTGGCATTTGGCTGATTGGCATTTGGCTGATTGGCATTTGGCTGATTGGCATTTGGCTGATTGGCATTTGGCTGATTGGCATTTGGC
>RFIF01000489.1 GCA_003695655.1 Cyanobacteria bacterium J069 | reverse complement strand
CTCTATACATCACCCCATCATCCCATCACCCTTCCTCTAGCCACAGGTCATCGCTGCCGTGATGCACCGTCTTCACCCACTTCAAGCGCTTGGGACGGATAGACATGCGAGCCGTGGTGCTGGCAACAACCGCAAACCAGTGGAGCATGTAGATTGCGCCACGCAGCGTTTGCAACAGAATCAACAAACCAGGATAGGCGCGACCCCGGCGCACGTCTTCCAGCTCTGCCTTGGCCTCGGCACGGGTTTGGAAGCGGCGCAGTCCCACCATCATGCCGACCATCGACATGACGAGCGTAAAGCCCGTCAGCGGGCCAAAGATAGGGAGCCGGTTGCGGGCGATCGCCATTAGCAAATCTGGTAGCGCCGCCGTCGGCATGATGTACTGAAACATGAAAAACGTCAACAAATCTATCGTCTTGCGCGTGCCCATGCGGTTGCGGACGATCCACCGCCAATAGTCGAGATAGCGCTGATAGCCGCCCTCGGCCCAGCGGTTGCGCTGATGCCACAACCCACCCAGGCGCGTCACGCCCTGCTCTTGCACCGCAGGCATCGGCAGAAAATCGATATCCCACCCGTCCAGATGCAGGCGAATGGTCAAGTCCAAATCATCGGTGATGGTTTCTTCGTTCCATGCGCCGCAGCGCTCCAGCGCCGCCCGCCGCACAAACTGACCGTTGCCGCGCAGTTCGCCAATGCCACCGACCGCAATGCGATGCTGCTGGTAGTAGGCATCCAGCGCCATTTCCGCCGTTTGCCCCTGGATCAGGAAATTGCCGGCATCGGGATGGCTACCCACCTGGGCGATCGCCTTGCGCACCTGCACCGCGCCCACCCGCGCCGCCTGGAACAGCGGCAGCACCCGCCGCAGCAAATCCGCCGGCACCTGAGCATCTGCATCAAACACACCAAAGATCTCGCCCTGCGCCAGCGCACACACTTGATTCAATGCGCCCGACTTGCCCCCGCTGGCCTCCGCGCCGCGCCGCAACACCTTGAGCTGAGAATATTCACCCTTTAGCTTTTCCAACACCTGAGGTGTGCGATCGGTGCTGTGATCATCCACTACCCACAGCTCGTAGCGGCTGGCAGGATAGTCAATGTCGCAAAGTGTCCGCACCAGCGGCCCGATCACGCCTTCTTCATTTTTCGCAGCGACCATCAGCGACACAAACGGTAGCTCGTCTGGGTTATCGGTGGTCAGCGGGTGGGGCAGCGGACGAGGACGCGCTGCCATCAGCCGCAAAATGTGGACGCTCATCAATGCCGTCAGCCCATACACCACCCAAGCACCCCAAGAGACGAGATGGAGGGCGATCGTACTGCTCCACACCACCATCATCGCCAGAGCAGCTTTGCCTCTGCGCCCGGCTAGCCCGCGATAGAACTGCGTTTGGGGATCATCTGCATCCGACAAATCGGACACGATGGCATGAATTGGCCCAAGCTCATCGTATGCATCGTCGTCATACCAGGACTGCTGCGGCATAGGTTCACCCTTTGACGGCTTTCGTCAAAATGCAGATCATTATGAATCTGTGAAATCTAAGAAATCTAAGAAATCTAAATCTGGAATCTCTGGGAAATTTAAATCTGGAATCGCTGTCGAATCTAACTTGTTGAAATCTAGCTTGTTGAAATCTAGCTATGAGATATGAGATCTAACTAAAATCTAGCTCTGTAAAACCTGTGAATGTTTTTTGAATGCTTTTGAATGCTTTGATCTGACCAAAAAGCGGCTGGTGAAACAAACTCGGCACATGCTGCACCGCTAGCTCCCATCCTATCCAAGCCCAGCCAACGATTAAAAGCGTTCAGGACACTTTCAGCAGTAGTTTACCAATCATTAAGCAATCCTAAAACTGCAATTGCTAAAACGGCAATTGACAAACCACCGCTAGATTGCCCGAAATCCAAACCTTTCCACCATGCCTTGCCTTTTCTCGCCCTTTCAAGGTCCTGGTTGATTCAAACCGTCCAGCTTTGTAACCGCCAACCCCGTAACGCCCAACCCCTAATCCCCGGCTCCTGTCCCTTTGTCAGGCTGATATTCTGATGGAGGTTCTCAGAGGCACTGATTGATATGGCGTGGACACGACCCAGCGGGCGGCAAGCAGACGAGCTGCGCCCAGTTCGATTTGAGCGGCAATTTACCCGATTTGCGGCGGGGTCGGTGCTGGCGCATTGCGGCAATACACAGGTTCTCTGTACAGTCAGCGTGCAACCAGGGGTGCCGAAGTTTTTGGAAGGTAGTGGTCAGGGCTGGCTGACGGCGGAATATCGGATGCTGCCCAGCGCCACGCCCCAGCGCCATTCGCGAGAATTTATGAAGCTGTCGGGGCGGACGCAGGAAATTCAGCGGCTGATCGGCCGCAGTCTACGGGCAGCACTGGATATGAAGGCGCTGGGCGAACGGACGCTGACGGTGGATGCTGATGTGCTGCAAGCCGATGCGGGAACTCGCACAACGGCGATTACGGGAGGGTTTGTGGCGCTGAGTGATGCGATCGCCCACCTCCTCACTTCTGGCGATCTAGAAGCCTCACCCCTGCGTCACCAGATCGCCGCCGTTTCTGTCGGATTGCTACATGGGGACGCCCTGCTCGACCTGGACTATCCCGAAGACGTGGCTGCCGATATCGACTTTAACGTCGTGCTGAACGAAGACCTCAGCCTGATCGAGCTGCAAGGCACCGCAGAGGAAGGCAGCTTTACTCGCGCTCAGCTCAATCAACTTTTAGATCTGGCCGAAAAAGGCGTAGGAGAACTACTGAGCCTCCAAAAAAAAGCGCTGGCTGGCAGTTGAAGGGCCGAGTCCTGACGCTAAAATCCTCCAATCGGTGCTGGTTTATCCCTCCGCTCAGGACGTTAAAATAGGGAATGGTTTATTCTCAATAACCGGGGTTTATTTCCAGTGCTAGAGACTCTCACTACTGACTTTCGCGTCATCTTCGAGCGAGATCCTGCCGCCCGAAACTGGTTGGAAGTCCTGTTCTGCTACCCAGGACTGCAAGCCCTGCTCATGCATCGCTTTGCCCATCGTCTTTATCAAGCAAAGCTTCCCTTCATTCCCAGGCTGATTTCCCATATCGCCCGCTTCCTCACTGGCATTGAAATTCACCCCGGCGCACAGATTGGCAGCGGTGTGTTTATCGACCACGGCATGGGTGTGGTGATTGGGGAAACGGCGATCGTTGGCAACTATGCGCTGATTTATCAGGGCGTGACGCTGGGCGGCACTGGCAAAGAGAGCGGCAAGCGTCACCCCACCCTCGGCGAAAATGTCGTCGTTGGCGCGGGTGCAAAGGTGTTGGGCAATTTGCAAATTGGTGACAATGTGCGGATTGGGGCAGGCTCGGTGGTGCTGCGAGATGTGCCCGCAGGCTGCACGGTGGTCGGTGTACCGGGACGAGTGGTGTATCGTGGTGGCGAGCGGGTCGATCCGCTGGAGCATGGCCGCCTGCCCGACTCGGAAGCCGAGGTGATTCGTGCTTTGGTAGACCGGATCGAAGGCTTGGAACAGCAGTTGCAAAGCATCCAGCGGGAGCGCATGGAGGCTTCTTATAGCCTTGACCCTGATGCCGAGCAGAAGATGACCCTGGAGAGACCCCTAGTAGCAGCGTTTGTACGGACAGCCGACGAGGAAGTGGAGGGGCTTGCAGACAAATCGGCGGCCAAGTGTCGGTTGAGCGATCGCGTGATTGAAGAATTCCTCAACGGCGCGGGGATCTAGCAGCTCATCTGCTTTCTTCCAGGCGCTCTTAATCCAAACCAGGCAAAAGATTAAACATTAGCCAGATTAGCCAGGTGCCTTGGGGTTCCTGGCTTTTGCGTTGCGATCGCCCAGGCACAGAAGACATAACCAACACAGCAGAGTAAAGCCATCAGCCCAAACCCTCGTCTCAACCCGGATGGACTCCCGCCTGGCTCCCTCTAGTGCTGTTTAGTGCTGTTTAGTGCTGTGCAATACCACCATGTAACAACCTGTGAACCCTATCCGGGTTGGATCACGCCATTCCCTACAATGAGCCTAGAGCCTGCTTTCAACCGTTCCTCAATCCATCTTTTAGATCTGCCCATATGACTGTAACTGTTGCTGACGTGATGACTCCGAATCCGCTGCTGGTGCATCCTGAGACGCCCCTCAATGAGGCGATCAAAATGATTGCCGAGCGGCGCATCAGCGGTCTACCCGTCGTCGATCCCGATGGCAAGCTGGTGGGGGTGCTCTCGGAAGCTGACCTGATGTGGCGCGAAACCGGCCCCACGCCACCGCCCTACATCACGATTCTCGACAGCGTGATTTATCTCGAAAATCCTGCTAAGCACGAGCGCGAACTGCACAAAGCGCTGGGGCAGACTGTCGGTGAAGTCATGACGGGCAAAAAAGATATCGTCACGATTAAACCCAGTCAATCTTTGAAAGAGGCTGCCAGGCTGATGCACGACCGCGACACCACGCGCCTGCCCGTCCTCGACGATAGCGGCAAAGTGATTGGTATTTTGACCCGGGGCGACATTGTGCGGCATCTGGCAGTGCAGTCTTGAGCAGTGCAGTCTTGAGCAGTGCAGCCTTGAGCAGTGCAGCCTTGAGCAGTGCAGTCTTGAGTTGATGTTCGTTCATGAAAGCCGATTAAATAATGACGATTACCCCCGACTCTGTAAAAGCCCTATTGGAATCTGAAGACTTTGGCGATCGCCTGCGTGCTGTCAATCAAATGCGACAGCTCGATCCGGCGATCGCCTTTGACCTGATTCAAATTGCTGCCACCGATCCCAGCGTCCGCGTCCGCTATGCAGCCGTCAGCCAGGTGTCTAGCCTGGGCAGCCAAAACCCAGACCTGGCACTTGCCCTGCTCCAAACCAGCCTGCGAGACCCGGAGCCAGACGTGCAGGCAGCCGCCGCCGACTCGATTGGCGCTCTTCAGCTTACAACCGCCTTTGAAGATTTACAGGCGCTCTATCATCACAGCAGCGAGTGGCTGGTGCAATTCAGCATCATTGCCGCATTGGGAGAACTGGGCGACCCCACCAGCTTCGACCTGCTTCAAGAAGCACTAGGTTCTGACAATGAATTAGTACGCACGGCTGCCCTTGGTTCGCTAGGCGAACTGGGCGATCCTCGCGCCATCCCGCTGCTCACGTCCTACGCCACCCATCCCGATTGGCAAATTCGCCATCGCGTTGTGCAGGCGCTGGGCCACTTCCAAACGCCCGAAGCGCGGGCTGTGTTGGAAAACATGGTGGGCGATGAGAATAGCACGGTGGCACAAGAGGCAAAGCTTTATCTCTGAAGCCTGATTTCTGGATCTCTAGATAAAGTCAAAAACACTCGAAAAAACTGGCGAAGCTTGGAACCTTATCAGGACTTACGCAGTTGAAACGAGTTCTGTAGATTCTGGATGATTTTT
>RFIF01000488.1 GCA_003695655.1 Cyanobacteria bacterium J069 | reverse complement strand
TCCAGAATCTATAAAACTCGTTTCAACTGCATAAGTCCTGTTGGTTCTGGATCAGGCACTTTTTCTGAGGCAGCCCGTCCACGCTTTCATGTAGAAATTGGATGTTGGCACAAAGCTGAGTCGTTTGAAATGACCGTCTTTGATTTGTGCCTATTGGCATTTAAGGCAAGATTAATGGCAAGGGAGAATCCTCACATGCGTCGTCAAACAATTAGCCTAAGGCAACGAGTGGCAAGCGCTGCGGGCGTGGCGGTGGTTCTGGGCGTCGGGGCATTGACGATGCCCAGACCTGCCGAATCGCAAGCCGTACCCAGCGGCACTCGCTTTAGCTGCCAGTTAGAAAATGGGGAATACCAGGTAATGTATTCGCCTGCGAGCCAGCCTGGACAGCTTTACCCCTGGGCGCGTCCCACTACTTTGGGCGGCGGCTGGACGGCCGATCGCCGCTGTGCCGAAATTGCTCGACGGCTGGAATCCTATCGCCCCGATGGACTGACGGAACTGCAAACGGGCACGCTCAATGGCTATGACGTGGTCTGTGCCACGACGCAGCAGGTGCGCGACTGCCGCCTCGTGCTGACGGTGCCGCCGGGACAAGACCCCGTTATCGTGCGCGATCGCGTCTTTGAAAACCTGACCGTAGCCGACAGCGGTCAACGGACTGAAGGCGTTACGACGTTTCAGGGGCGCGACGGCAACCTGATTGAGCAAATCGGCGGTGCGCTGAATATTCGCCTGCCTGGCCGCCGGGGTGCGTCTGCTGCTCCCTCCAGCGGCATTAACCTGCGCCCCTTTCTCGATTCAGCCGATGGCGGTACGGGCGATCGCCTGCGCTCCGTTGCGCCGGTGCGCTCCAACTCTGGTAACTCTGGCAATTATCAGCTCAACCCTGATTCGTTCCGCTAAGGGTCGGAAGTTTGAGGTGAGGAGTCAGGGTTGATCAATCTGCAATAAGCTAAAGTCTTCCCTTGAAGTCCTGACCCCTGACCCCTGACCCCTAATTTCCATGCCCGCAAAAACCCGTGGCGCGATCGCTGCCGGACATCCCCAAACTGCCGAAGCTGGAGCCGAAATGCTGCGTCTGGGCGGCAATGCTTTTGATGCGGCGGCGGCGGCTATGTTAGCAGCTTGCGTCACGGAACCCACCCTCACGTCTTTGGGCGGCGGGGGTTTTTTGTTGGCGCATACGGCCGAGCGGCAAAATATTCTGTTTGATTTCTTTACCCAAACGCCGCGCTATCGACGGCCCGTTGAGGAAGTCGAGTTTTATCCAGTCCTGGTTAACTTTGGCACTGCCGTGCAGGAGTTTCACATTGGCATGGGGGCGATCGCCGTTCCGGGGACGGTGGCGGGGCTGTTCCACATGCACCGTCGGCTGGGGCGACTGCCCATGTCGGTGGTTGCAGAACCCGCCTTGCATTACGCTACCGCAGGCGTGGAAATGGGCGATTTCCAGGCTTACTGCTTTCACATCCTGCGTCCAATTTTGCTGGCGTGCCCAGAGACAGGCAGCCTGTGCGCCAGAGAAGGTGAACTGCTGCAAGGGGGCGATCGCTATCACAATCCCCAACTTGCAGACACGATTCGGCTGCTGGTGCAGCAGGGGCCGCAAGCCTTTTATGAGGGCGACCTGGCCCAAGCGCTGGTCAAAGATTCGCAAACGCGGGGCGGCTATCTGTCGCTGGCAGATCTACGCCATTACCAGGTAGTGGAACGCCAACCCTTGATTACGCGCTATCGCGGTACAACCCTGGTCACCAATCCGCCCCCCAGTTCTGGCGGCTGCTTAATTGCCTTTGCGCTAGGATTGCTATCCCACACTGATGTTGCGTCCCAGACATTTGGCTCAGTCGAACACCTTACCCTGCTGGCAGACGCCATGCGCCTGACGAATGTGGCCCGAACTGACGGCTATGACGCCCAAATCAACCAGGCTGGTGTGGCAGAACAATTTCTTGCCGATGCCCACCTGCAACACTATGCCCAGCAGCTCCAGCAAACTGCCGGGGTCAATAAGTGGGGCAGCACGACCCATTTCAGCGTGATGGATGGCGAGGGCAATGCGGCTAGCGTGACGGCGTCGAATGGCGAAGGCTCAGGCTACACGATCCCCGGAACGGGCATAATGCTGAACAATATGCTGGGTGAGGCCGATTTGCATCCTGGGGGGTTTCACCAGTGGCAGACCGATTTGCGGATTTCCTCCATGATGGCTCCGACGATGGTGCTCGCAGAGGGCACTCCCGAACTGGTACTGGGATCTGGCGGCTCCAACCGCATTCGCACCGCTATTTTGCAGGTCATTTCCAACGTCATCGACTTCCAGATGCCGATCGAGCAAGCCGTAAACTGCGCCCGCATCCATTGGGAAGCCGACGTGATGAACCTGGAGCCGGGGTTCGCGATTTCGCCAGACCCAGCCCGATTTCCCTGGAACGGTCAGATCGTGCCTTGGGAGCAGCAGAATATGTTTTTTGGCGGTGTCCACGCGGTGCTGGCGGGAGCAGACGGCACGCTGTCCGGCGCGGGCGATCGCCGTCGCAGTGGTTTCGTCGCCATCGTCGAATAAACCCTGACCCAGATAAGTTTTAAAGAACCCAACTAAAAAAACTAAAAAGCAACCCCAAAAAACGCCCCAGGCAGGACTCGAACCTGCGACCGATTGCTTAGAAGGCAATTGCTCTATCCGGCTGAGCTACTGGAGCCAACAAACCCCAAAATTGGGGCTAACGGAACACTCTGGACGCCAGTCTGACAGGCTAGCGTTAGGGAACATAGAAAAGGTGGGAAGACTAGACCAGCCCACTCGTCTACATTATCCGCAGTTGAACGTTCGTTCCTATCTTATAAAAATACTATACGCTTACTATACGAAACGACCGCGATGGCGACCGCAAGGTGTTCCCATGCTGCGCCATAAGCTCAGTCCTGAAAGCCAGATCGTCCCAGCGACCAGCGCTAAACGAACCAGTTATCAGGTGTACACTTAGAACCAATCCAGTGTGTATCGCCCATTGAACGGCGGTTTCCCCAACACCCCCGCCCTGACAGGAGTCAACCGACCAAATCATGTTTATCTTAAAGCGGCAGGATGTTGAAATTACAAGCGTTCAACACCCCAAAAAAGATCAACAGATTCCTGTCCTCCATTATCAGGGACAGTCGTTTCGCCTGATTAGCGTGTTTAATGCGGCTCAAGAGGATGATGCGAAGGCATTTTGGCGGGATTTAACGGATAACCGGGGCAAGGCCTGCGTTTTGCTGGAAGAGCCAGATCGCTTTAGCGTCTGGGGCAAGGTTCGACTTGATCAACTGGCAGCCGACAGTGGCGACCAGGTGGCTACAGACAGCACCTCTCCAGCCCTGATTCAGGCGGCACTTTTGCTGCTTCAGGCGGTTTATCTCGATATTGAAGATTTGCTGGGTGGACGGCAAGCCGGGATGTTTCAAAAAGAAATCTCCAGTGTGTTTCAGCAGTGGCGGTTTCCGCAAACCGATTCGCTAGATGCAATTAATCAACTGCTGACGGTCGATCCGCTGGCGTCGCTCCAGGTGCCGCCCTGGCAGGAACATCACCTCAACACGCTACTCCAGGAACTGCTGCGCCTGGGCAAGCAGCACTTTGGGAATACTGGGTTTACGGGGCGTGTGCTGGATGCGCTTCAGGATATGTCAGAGGGCGATCGCACTCAGTTTATGAAGTGGCTCAGCCAGTCTCCATTTGGCAAAGAGTGGCAGTCGTGATGAGTGTTACGTGATTAGCGTTACATAAAGTTGTCAATGAGCGTCACAACCTTAGAAAATTCTGGTTTAATTTGGCTATTCTCCAACCGCTACTCGCTAGCGCTTTTTGGGCTGCCGTTGACCTGATCCGGCCCGCGGTCGATGGGGGCAGATAACGCTTCTCAGCCTGGTTCGCTAGCTTGGTTTGCTCGTTTGATTACCCGCTTGACTTGCCCGTCTGATGGAGGAATCACACTCGGTTTCACGCTTCGTCAATGATTTATTGAACGCAATTTATTGAACAGTTGGTTTTAAACCATAAAGCACTCGCTTTTCGGCAAGCTATGTTGAAGATACTTTTCAATCTGCCGCTTTCTCGCCAGCTTTAATGTCTCGATTTTCTCACGCTCTCCCATTCAAGGAGTGATTCTGTGGCTAAAAAGAACCCCGGCTCTACCCCATCGCTTCCGGTGCAAACGATTGTCATCGGAGCAATTTTATGGGCGGTATTTGCCCTACTGTTTTTCCTGCTGTTTAGCGTGCCGCTGCCGGGGCAGGGTCGCCCAGAGTGGTATGGCATCACTACCTACTTCCTGGAAAATATTGCCTTTTTAGCGGCTTCGGTGCTGTGTTTTCGCAATTGGCGCAGTCCTTTAATCGTCAGTGGGCGAGCGGTCTGGTTGCTAATTGGGCTGGGAATGCTGTCCTTTTTTATTGGCAACCTGATTTTGGGACAGTGGGAGATTGGCTGGGGCAAAGAACCGGATGCTTCTCCGGCTGATTTGTTCTTTCTGCTGATGTATCTGCTGGTAGGCACGGGCATGTTTTTAGCCGTCACCTCGCGCAAGCTAAACCTCGCCATCTGGCAGTGGCTTGGGGTGGTCGGTGTTGGCGTGCTGGGTATTGTCATTGCCTGGTTTATTTACAACGGTGTGGGCATTGCCCCGGCAGCGGCTTGGCTCAACCCACCCGCGATCGCCCAAACCG
>RFIF01000487.1 GCA_003695655.1 Cyanobacteria bacterium J069 | reverse complement strand
GTGCATATTTTCTCAGTGCATATTTTCTCAGTGCATATTTTCTCAGTGCATATTTTCTCAGTGCATATTTTCTCAGTGTATTAGTGCCACGGGTCATGCACCAGCGGTCAGGTGCCAGAAATAGCCTGGAACCTTGTATCTTAAAAGGCAAGCAGTAAACCCATTGCTCTTTGAAAGAAAACCCCGCAGTTTAGTTTGATCTTGTGATGAATACTTTCCGCGTTGGTATCGCTGGCCCCGTTGGTTCTGGCAAGACTGCTCTGGTCGATCGCCTGTGCAAGGCAATGCGCGGCACCTATAACCTGGCGGTGGTGACGAACGATATCTACACCCAGGAAGACGCGCAGTTTTTGGTGCGGAGTGAGGCGCTGGCGGGCGATCGCATCGTGGGCGTAGAGACGGGCGGCTGTCCCCACACGGCGATTCGCGAAGATGCTTCGATTAACCTGGTGGCGATCGAGCAGCTAGAGCAGCGGTTTCAGCCCGACCTGATCTTTGTCGAAAGCGGCGGTGACAATCTCGCGTCTACCTTTAGCCCCGAACTGGTCGATCTGACAATCTATGTTATCGACGTGGCAGCGGGCGATAAGATCCCCCGCAAGGGCGGTCCCGGCATTACAAAATCTGACCTGCTGGTGATTAACAAAATCGATCTGGCCCCGCTGGTGGGCGCAGACTTGGGCGTCATGGAGCGTGACACCCGCAAAATGCGCGGTGAAAAACCCTTTGTGTTCACGAACCTGAAGATTAATCAGGAGCTAGACACTATCGTCCAGTTTATTGAGCTGCACATGGGCAAGCTGTCTGTGCCATCCTCTTACTAGCCTCTCATCAAAAAGTCCATCAAGAAGCCCATCAAGAAGGTACTAAACCAGCAGAAGTGAGGGCGATCGCCATTCAAGCCGCACGCAGGCGGGCAGCCTGTCAGCAGTCAGTCTGCATCATCACAACAGCAAGCGGGAACGTAAGCCCGAATTCAAAAAAGAGAGCCAAACACCATTAAAAAAGATGCGATCGCTGCTTTTTACAGATTTTTTTACAGATTGACCTAGAATCGATAGCGTTCCTTGGTAAAGCGCATGGGCCACCCAAATCGCATCCTGATTTTGTTCGCACACCCAGCCTTGGAGAAATCACGGGTCAATCGTCACCTGATTCGTGCCGTGCAGGGACTCGATTCCGTCACGCTGCACGATCTGTACGAGCAATATCCCAACTTTCACATTAACGCGAAAGCAGAGCAGGACTTGCTGCGGGCGCATGATCTGATTGTGTTTCAGCATCCGTTTTATTGGTACAGCAGCCCCGCCATTCTCAAAGAGTGGCAAGATCTGGTGCTGGAATATGGCTTTGCCTATGGGCAGGGCGGCACAGCGCTGCGGGGCAAAAAGTTTCTCTCCGCTATCACCACGGGGGGCAGCGAAAAGGCTTACTGTCGGCAGGGTCACAACTATTTCACGATTCGCGAGCTGCTGGCTCCGTTTGAACAGACGGCGCGGCTTTGCGGCATGGACTATTTGCCGCCGTTTGTCGTGCCCAGCACTCACCAGATCACCCAGCCAGAGCAGATTGCTCACTATGGCGATGCCTATCGGATGTCGCTGGTGGCGCTGCGCGATGGCACAGTGGACTGGCCCACGCTGCGGCAACATAAAACCCTCAACGCCTACTTAGCGCAGATTTTGCCTCAAGTCTCGTCTCCAGTGATGCAGCCGGAGATCGCCCCGCATGGACAGTAGCTTGTTCTTCCAAGCGTTTATTTACCTGACGGCGGCCGTGCTGTCGGTGCCCATTTCCAAGCGGCTGGGGCTGGGGTCGGTGCTGGGCTACCTGATTGCCGGGGTGATCATTGGCCCGTTTGTCATGGGGCTGGTGGGGCAGGAAGGGCAGAACGTGATGCGCTTCGCCGAGTTTGGCGTGGTGATGATGCTGTTTTTGGTGGGGTTGCAGCTCCAGCCCGATTTGCTGTGGCGGCTGCGGATGCCGATTGTGGGGCTGGGCGGGCTGCAACTGCTGGCGAACGTGCTGCTGATTACGGCGCTGGCGATGCTGGTGGGGCTGTCGTGGAACATGGCCATGGCGATCGCCCTCATCCTGCCTTTCTCCTCTACGGCGATCGGCGTACAAACGCTGACGGAGCGCGGCCTGATGAAAACCGAAGGTGGCCAGTCGGCCTTTTCGGTGCTGCTGTTTCAGGCGGTGGCGGTAATTCCCATTCTGGCGCTGCTGCCGCTGCTGTCGGCGGCTCCAGCGGCACCGGATGCAGCGAATGCGGGCGGCGGGCTGGCGGGCTGGCAGCAAACCCTACTAGTGATCGGCACAGTCGGCGGCATTATCTTTGGCGGGCGGTTCCTGATGCAGCCGGTGTTTCGCTTCATTGCCGCCACGCGCCTGCGAGAGAGCTTTACGGCGACGGCGCTGCTGCTGGTGGTGGGGATTACGCTGGCGATGCAGGCAGTGGGCTTGTCGCCGGCGCTGGGCACGTTTGTGGCGGGCGTGGTGCTGGCGG